>JAIZWN010000001.1 GCA_020443945.1 Candidatus Thiosymbion ectosymbiont of Robbea hypermnestra
GTGCCGACAAAACCGTAACCTGTTTTGCTTTGGTTGTTTCCGGGATTCGGCGTATATACCCAGGGACAACAAAATTAGAACACTACCCCATGTCCGCGGGGCTTGGGCCATGGAAACCCCGGACCCGCGCACCCATGTTCCCGTTACCCACCGCAACGACAGGACCGCCGATATGTCGGACCCGACCACTCCCGGCAACCGCCTCGCGGACGCCACCAGCCCCTATCTGCGGCAACACGCCGGCAACCCCGTGGACTGGTGGCCCTGGTGCCCGGAGGCCCTGGCGCTGGCCCGCGACCAGGACCGCCCCATCCTGCTCTCCATCGGCTACTCCGCGTGCCACTGGTGCCATGTGATGGCCCACGAGTCCTTCGAGGACCCGCAAACGGCCGCGGTCATGAACCGGCTCTTCATCAACATCAAGGTGGACCGGGAAGAGCGCCCGGATCTGGACAAGATCTACCAGAACGCCCACCAGCTCCTCGCCAAGCGTCCGGGCGGCTGGCCCCTGACCGTCTTTCTGACCCCGGACGATCAGTGCCCCTTCTTTGCCGGGACCTATTTCCCACCGGAGCCCAGGCACGGGCTGCCGGCCTTTTCCCAGCTACTCGAACGCATCGCCGCCGCCTACCGCGAGCAGGGGGAGGCCATTCGGGAGCAAAACCGGACCCTGCTGGGCGCCTTGACCCGATCCGCCCCCGGCAGGAACGGCGAGCTCCCGGACGCGGCGCCCCTGGCGGCGGCCTGCCGCCAGCTTGCCGACAGCTTCGATGTCGACCACGGCGGGTTCGGGCAGGCCCCGAAGTTTCCCCATGTCACGGACCTGGAACTCCTGCTGCGCCGTTCCGTAGCGACCCGAACGGATGCGGCGCCGGACCGGGAGGTCCGGCGCATGGCCACCTTCACCCTGGAGCGCATGATCCGCGGCGGGCTCACGGACCAGCTCGGCGGGGGCTTTTATCGCTACTCGGTGGACGAGGAATGGATGATCCCCCACTTCGAGAAGATGCTCTATGACAACGGACCCCTGCTCGCCCTGTGCTGCGACGCCTGGCGGATCACGGGCGATCCGGTCTTTCGGGACGCCGCCGTCGCCACCGCCGACTGGGTGATGCGCGAAATGCAGTCGTCCGCAGGCGGCTACTACTCCACCCTCGATGCGGACAGTGAGGGCGAGGAAGGCAGGTTCTACGTCTGGGACCGCGAGGAGATCGCGCGGCTGCTCACGGCCGACGAATATGCCCCCTTCGCCGCCGTCTACGGCCTGGATCGCGCGCCGAACTTCGAGGGCAAATGGCACCTGCACGGTTACCGTACCCCTGCCGAGGCGGCCCAAGACCCGGGGCTGGCCCAGGCGCCAGTCGCCGAGCGGCTGGCGGCGGCGCGCCGCAAGCTCCTCGCCGCGCGGGAGGCACGGATCCGTCCGGGCCGCGACGAGAAGATCCTCACCGCCTGGAACGGCCTGATGATCAAGGGCATGGCCCGGGCCGCACGGATACTGGAGCGCGCCGACTACCTGGCCTCCGCCCAGCGGGCCCTCGACTTCCTCCGGGCCCGGCTGTGGCGAAACGGGCGCCTGCTCGCCACCTGCAAGGACGGCAAGGCCAACCTTGCCGCCTATCTGGACGACTATGCTTACCTGATCGACGCCCTGCTGGAGCTTCTGCAGGTCCGTTGGCGACGCCAGGACCTGGCGCTGGCGCTGGAACTCGCCGAGGTCCTGCTCGACCACTTCGCGGACCCGGACCAAGGGGGCTTTTTCTTCACCGCCGACGACCATGAGCGGCTCATCCAACGGCCCAAGCCCCTGGGGGACGAGTCACTGCCCGCCGGCAACGGAGTGGCCGCCCAGGTATTACAGCGCCTCGGTCACCTGGTCGGCGAAACCCGCTACCTCAGGGCCGCTCAGGGAACCCTCGGGTTGGCCGCCGAGCTCATGCGCCACCTGCCCTATGCTTACGCCAGCCTGCTCATCGCCCTGGAAGAACACCTGGAGCCCCCGGAAATCCTCGTTATCCGCGGCGCGGGAGACGAGCTGGCCCACTGGGCCGGAATCGCCCGGCGCAACTACGCCCCGCGGCGTCTGGTACTCGCCATTCCCGCCGCCGAGCAGGAACTACCGGGCAGCCTGGGGGCAATGACGCCGGGGGATGGGACCCGGGCCTACCGCTGTCTCGGGACCCGGTGCGAAGCGCCGCTGGAAAACATCGCAGCCCTGGAACAACTGACCGCCTAGGGGGCGTTCTCAATTCTCACACAAAGACACCAAGCCACAAAGGGATCGTGGGTCATGGGTAAGGCGCCCGTT
>JAIZWN010000002.1 GCA_020443945.1 Candidatus Thiosymbion ectosymbiont of Robbea hypermnestra
GTGATCTATAGGATGATAGGACAGGCAAAGCCTAGCGTGGTCTCGCGCCCCATCCTACAGATTTTAGGACTACCAAACATTTCTATCTCTTGTTGGGCGGGAATCGCAAATTCTTTGAACCACGGAGGCAAACACGGATAGGCACAGATCACAATCCGTGTTTATCCGTGTCTGCCTCGGTGGTTCTTCGGTGCGGTTGGTCACGCCTCGTGGTCTTAAGGCAAAGC
>JAIZWN010000003.1 GCA_020443945.1 Candidatus Thiosymbion ectosymbiont of Robbea hypermnestra
GTGATCTATAGGATGATAGGACAGGCAAAGCCTAGCGTGGTCTCGCGCCCCATCCTACAGATTTTAGGACTACCAAAGGATTTTGATGAGTCTGCGACGCTGCATTTGGGGTTATTCCACCCAGGCATAGATGCGGTGGGCCTTGCCGGTACAAGCCAGCAGTCGAGTATGTGGGAAATGGGGTCACGGATCAAGACCTGACCCCATTTCCTCTCTTCATACCCACCCCACCCTGATCCTGCTGGCCCAGGAAGGCCGCGAACAGCATTCCGGCCTGGCGGCTCTGCGTGAGCGCGTGCGGACCCATCTCGGCATGGATCGGCTTTTGCACCTGGTCCCACCGCCGAATCCCGCCGCCAGCGAGGCCGAGTTCTTCCACGCCCTGGGCAGACGCGCCGGGATGGAGCCGCCCGCCGGGAGCGCCTTGGCGTTCGAGGACTATCTGGACCAGCGGCTCACCGGCGGCGAGCGGCTGTTCCTGCTCGTCACCGACCTCTGCAAAGGCCCCGACACCGGGCGGTGGCGACTCGCCGCCAGCCTGCGCGGCCTGTCCGACGTCCATGGCGATGCCCTGCGTCTGGTATTGGCGGGGGGCGAGGGATTGGCCGAGCTCAAATACGCCCAAGGCGATCTCTCCCTCTTGAGCCATGGGGAGCCGGTGCACTGGCCCGAGCTCGATACCGGCGATCTGAGGGCGCTCGCCCGCCGGATTCGCCCCCCTCTGGACCTGGCGCCGGAGGAGGCGTCGGCTATTCTCGAGGCCACGGGGAGCCATCCGCGCCTGATCCAGGAGGCCCTCCGCTGTCGCGCCAAGGGTACGGCACTGGCGGAATGTATCCGGAAGCTGGCGTTTTCGGAACAGATCAGGTCCCAGCTCACCGCAATGACCCAGGATCCGGCGGACGCCCGGCGGATCGGCGCCTGGCTCGAACAGGAGGACCTGGGCCCCTACCAGGGCTGGATCCCAGACCCGCTGCTGCGTCGGCTCTACTGGAAGAACCTGTTGCGGGCCCGGGGTCCGGTCGGAGCGGAACGCCTGGCCTGGCGCTGCCCGGCAATCATCCAGGCGGGACGACGGGTTCTGGCGTCCTATTTCGATTGAAAGCTGGTAGCAAGGGGGTAGGATGGGCAAAGCCAGCGCCCCGCAGGTTCTCTGGTTCTCTGGCTCCCACGCTCCAGCGTTCTCTCTCTGGCTCCCACGCTCCAGCGTTCTCTCTCTGGCTCCCACGCTCCAGCGTGGGAGCGAACCCCGACGCTCCAGCGTCCTGAGACCTTGGCCGCTGGAGCGGCCCGACGGCGTTCCCACGCTGGAGCATGGGAACGAGCCAGGACTCTCTCTGGCTCCCACGCTCCAGCGTGGGAGCGAACCCCGACGCTCCAGCGTCCTGAGACCTTGGCCGCCGGAGCGGCCCGACGGTGTTCCCACGCTGGAGCATGGGAACGAGCCAAGCACTGCGCCAACGTCTCCGGCACGTCATGCTTTGTGGGTAACGCTTTGCGTCCTTTGCGCCTTTGCGGTTAAAAAACGACCTGTTCACATTATGTTTGAATCGTTCCTAACGGTGAGGGAAGGTCTCTACGTTGAATCCCGGAAACCACAAAGCTAAAACACCACTGTGGGTGGTGGTGTTTTTGTTGTGGTCGGCGGGGCTCCTGGCCGCGCCGGCCCACCCGCCCCCCCTGGTGCCGGCGGGCGAGCCGATGGCGGACCCGGAACGGATCATCGCCGGGATCGACCACCGCTCCTCCGTCTATGCCATTGCCTCCGACCCCGAGGGGCGCTGGCTCGCATCCGGCGCGGTTGACGGCACCGTGCGCCTGTGGGACCCGGCCACCGGCGATCTGGTGCGCTCCCTGGAGGGACAGGGCGGTTGGGTTTCGAGCCTGGCCTTCGGCCCCGACGGGCGCTGGCTCGCGTCCGGCTCGGAGGACGGCAGGGTGCGCCTGTGGGACCCGACCACCGGCGATTTGCTGCACACCTTGGAGGGACACCAAGACGAGGTAACTAGCCTCGATTTCGGTCCCGCCGGACGCTGGCTCGCGTCCGGCGCGGATGATGGCACCGTGCGCCTGTGGGACCCGGCCACGGGCGCTCTGGTGTGCACCCTGGAGGGACAGGGCGGTTTGGTTCTGAGCCTGGATTTCGGCCCCGAGGGGCGCTGGCTCGCGTCCGGCTCGGCTGACGGCACCGTGCGCCTGTGGGACCCGGCCACCGGCGCCTTGGTGCGCTCCCTGGAGGGACACGGCGGTTGGGTTCGGAGCCTGGCCTTCGGCCCCGAGGGGCGCCGGCTCGCCGCCGGCTCGTCCGACGGTACCGTACGCCTGTGGGACCCGGCCACCGGCGATCTGGTGCACACCCTGGCGGGACACCGCAGTTGGGTTCTGGGCTTGGCCTTCAGTCCCGACGGGCGCTGGCTCGCCGCCGGCGGGGATGGCGGCACCGTGCGCCTGTGGGACCCGGCCACCGGCGATCTGGTGCGCTCCCTGGAGGGACACGGCGGTTCGGTTCGGGGCTTGGCCTTCGGCCCCGAGGGGCGCTGGCTCGCGTCCGGCTCGGAGGACGGCAGGGTGCGCCTGTGGGACCCGGCCACCGGCGATCCGGTGC
>JAIZWN010000004.1 GCA_020443945.1 Candidatus Thiosymbion ectosymbiont of Robbea hypermnestra
GTGATCTATAGGATGATAGGACAGGCAAAGCCTAGCGTGGTCTCGCGCCCCATCCTACAGATTTTAGGACTACCAAATCTTCTACTTTCGAAGCTATCGAGTCTATATGTATATGCGATTCACTTTCACCTTTTGGTAATGATTTGCATAGAAATTGTTTTATACGTTCTACTGTTATGTGTATAGTTTTAGAACCATTACGTTCGTAAGCAATACCACTGTTGGACAATGATATAATCTTATCTCCGGAGAATGGGACGGCGATAATTCCAATAGGCATCCCCGTGGATTGTGGAATAAAATAAAGAGTAGAATTGTCATCACTATCTAGCAGTTTTTTTTGCTCCGTCTTTTCCTCGTTCAGGTTAGCCCAGTGCGGGACGAAAACGGACATGGTTCTGGTTAAGGATCACGAGATGATCGGGAATGCGGGCAACCAGCGTTTCCATGGTAAGGAACTGACCGACTAGTGCTGTGATGCGTCTCGCAGTCCAATCGTCCGCAACTCGCAACACAAGTATCCCCGGCGCTGCTTCCGGGGGATAGCTGCGCACATCGGCGAAATCCAGATCCCGTGTCACGAGCACGGCAGCATCAGCGCGCGCCCGAGCCGCGATCTCTTCGTCGGGTGCATCGCCTATGCCGATGTCCCGAACGTGTTCTGCCGTATGCCCGTGCTCCGCAAACACCACCAAGGTCGAATGCGGCATGTTGGCGTCCAGCAGAAACCTCATGCCGCGCTTGGTAGCCGGTGGAAAGATTGCTCCTCAACCAAGGCGCCGGCGAATGCGAGTACGGCCCGAATGTCCTCTAGCGATAGGTTGTATTCCCGCTGTACTTCTTCGAAGCTCATACCACCTGCCAGACTTCCGACGACGATGGCGACCGGCACTCGGGTGCCTGCAATGACGGGTTTGCCGTGACAGATAGCCGGGTCGATCAGGATTCGGTCATCTGATCCCATTTTGCGTTGATTCGCGTTCATTTGCGGCAAAAAAATTCCCAATGGCAGAACCAAACCGACGGTGTCGATACTTCGGCACCAGTATATTCGGCACCGCTCACCCCGCCAAATCGGATTTACCCATGAGCCACTGGTCTACGGCGCGGGCACATTGGCGGCCTTCGCGGATGGCCCAGACGACGAGGGATTGAGGTGGACCCCAACCATTGGACAGTCAGGAACCAAAAATAAGTTAAGAACGGAGAGCAATTCTTGAGAATCTT
>JAIZWN010000005.1 GCA_020443945.1 Candidatus Thiosymbion ectosymbiont of Robbea hypermnestra
CCGTCCCATCCTGAGGCCACGAGCCTGCGCGTAGAGCGGCTCCCCGCCCTCTTCGCCCATACCGGAGAGTATCCGAGGCCTGGAGCCATGCTCTGGAGCCTGCATACACAAGGTCGGTAGGCGAGGGTACAGGGTCGGGGAACCTGGTCACCATCCTACGACGTTGGTTACGCAAGAGGAAGTCGTCATGAAGGTTGCCGGAATTGATGTCAGCGCCAAAAC
>JAIZWN010000006.1 GCA_020443945.1 Candidatus Thiosymbion ectosymbiont of Robbea hypermnestra
CTCGGATACTCTCCGGTATGGGCGAAGAGGGCGGGGAGCCGCTCTACGCGCAGGCTCGTGGCCTCAGGATGGGACGGTTTCCCCAGGTCTTTCCATCAGGTCCTTTTATAACCTTTCTTGGTGTTTCCTTGGAAACAGAACGTACAAGGATGGGTAGAGGCGCGGGCAGGAGGAGTGGTTTTTGGCACGGTTTTTCCCGCGCCGAAACCCATCACCTATCGATTTAGAAGATGGGTTTCGGCGCGGTCAAGCTTAGTGGTAGACCCCAAGCTCATTGGCGCGCCTCTACCCATCCTACCGCGCTTGGTGTGAGAAAAAACGTTGAACCTCACACGGGATTCATCCACTACCCGTTCGTTGTTGGCGGAAGCCGGGGGCACGGGTCTCGAAGAGGGGGGCCTCGGGGCGCAGGAGGGCAAGTTCCAGCGCCGCGGCTTGGCGTTGGCGCTGTTTTCCGGTTGTCAGCACATGATGACACTGGGCCTCGTTCACGGGTTCTCCCAGAAGATAGTGCGTCCCGGCCCGGAAGCGCCCGCCATTCGCTTCCCACCAGGCCTGGATTGCCTCCGGGTTTGGCCAGGGGAGGTCTTCGTCCGGGTCCGGGGCGACCTCCTCGTCCTCCGGGCGTTCGCTCGGACCGGCCGCGAAGTCGTCCGGCGCGTCTTGCTCCAGGTCTTCGTGGGCGAGGTCCAGGCCGGTGATCAGGCTCAGGGCTTCACCGGCGATGCGCGCCAGCTCCGCCAGGGAGTAATGGGGCGCGCAAACGGCGGCATCCCGCAGCAGCCAGAGAAAGGCCGCTTCCTCGGCGTGCTGGGAAACAATCGACTCGATGGCAGGCATATGGGCTAGATCCGGGGGTAGTGGTGAATTTGGTCGTGATCGGGGGAATCGCGCAAGGGTTCAAATATCCGGTTTTTTAACCGCAAAGGCGCAAAGGACGCAAAGTTTTTTGTTGGTGTGACCTTAGAGAAGGATCGAACCGCAGAGACACTCACCGAAAAATTGAAGCGACAAAATATACCACCTGAGATCATTGCTCAGAGTACCGGCCTGCCAATCGCGCAGGGTCACCGAATAATCACTCGACAGATCGATTCGCCGGAGCGCGGGAGCCGGAGAGGTCTTGGCGGTTTCGGCAAATGCCTGCCGTCGTTGACCTTGCGGCCAACGGGAAAATATAATGGAAATCTTTTTTCATTCAGACCGTTGGCGGTGATCGACCGCACGCTTTTTGGAATCGAACCATGAAAAGAACCTTTCAACCGAGCCGGCTGAAACGTGCCCGAACCCATGGCTTTCGCGCGCGCATGTCCACCCGCAATGGGCGTAAGGTGCTGATGGCGCGTCGCGCGAAGGGACGTGCGCGTCTATCCGCCTGATCGCCATCGGCCCTCCCCGAGTCCGGTCGGCGCCCGCCTCCCGCGTCGGGCGCGCCTCAAACGACCGGGGGATTTTCGGAGTCTGTTTGCGCGACCGGCGCTATCGGTCGATGCCTGTTTTGCGGTTCGCGCGCGGCACAATGACAACCGGCCGGCGCGTCTGGGGCTCGCGGTATCGAAAAAATCCGCCCGGCGGGCGGTGGAGCGCAGTCGCCTCAAGCGTGTTGTACGCGAGAGCTTTCGCCACCACCGTCATCACCTGCACGGCGTCGATCTGGTAGTGGTCTGTCGGCGGCGCGCCGTGACCTTGTCGAACGGCCGGCTCTTTCCCTCCCTAACCGCGCACTGGAAGCGCATTCAGGAACGCCTATGCGCAACTTATTGATTGGTCTCCTGCGCGGCTACCAATACCTCATCAGCCCGTTGCTCGGGAACCACTGCCGGTTTTATCCGAGCTGCTCCCACTATGCCGCCGAGGCCATCGAGACCCATGGCGCACTGCGGGGTACCGGGTTTGCCCTGCGGCGCCTCCTGCGGTGTCATCCCTGGCATCCCGGCGGATATGATCCGGTGCCGGGAACCCCCGACGAGATCTCCCATGGATAATCTGCGTCTTCTGCTGTTCTTTGCCCTTGCCGTCGTCCTGCTGCTGATCTATCAGGCTTGGGTGCAGGATTACGGGCAGCCCGCCGCTCCGCCCGCAGTCGTCCGGCAACCGGTTGTCATCGGGGAGGCCCCGCAAGGATCGGCGGACACCCCGGAGGTCTCGGAGGTACCGGACGCGCCCACGCCGCCGGCGGTCGCCGTATCCCTCGCGCCCGCGCCGACGGCGGACGAGGCCCTCATCCGCGTGGAGACCGACGTGTTGCGGCTGGAGTTCTCGCGGCGCGGCGCCACCCTGACCAGCGCCTGGTTGAAGGACTATGCCGTTACGGCCGAGGCAGGGGCGCCCGAGTTCCGGCTGTTCAAGCCGAGCCCGCCGAACATGTTCGTGGCCCAATCCGGGCTCCTCGGCGGCAAGGAAAAACGGCTCCCGACGCACCGGGCGACCTTCTCCATCGCCGGGGACAGCTTCGTTCTCGGACCCCACGAGGATGCGCTCATCCTCGCGTTCGATTGGACCCATCCCTCCGGGATCCAGGTAGAAAAGCGTTACGAGATCGAGCGTGGCAGCTATGTGATCCGACTGGCGCAGATCGTGACCAACCACACCGGCTCGCCGCTGGCGTTGCGGTCCTACGAGCAGCTGCAGAGGACCGAGCTGGTCGATCCCAACGCCTCCCGCTTCCTCTACACCTATACAGGAGGCGTGTACTACAGCCCCGAGGACAAATACACCAAGGAATCCTTCGACGACATGCAAGACGGGAAGCTACAGCGTGTGGTCTCGGACGGCTGGATCGCCATGATCCAGCACTACTTCATGTCCGCCTGGATCGCCCCCGCCGGCACCCTGGAAACCTTCTACACCAAGGTCCTCGACCAGTCCCGCTACATCATCGGCAAATACTCCGAGCCCGTAACCCTGCCCCCGGACGCCTCGCACAGCTTCGACAACCGCCTCTTCGTGGGCCCCAAGCTGCAAGACACCCTGGCCTCCGTCGCCCCCGGACTGGAGCTCGCGGTGGACTATGGCTGGCTGACCATCCTGGCCCAGCCCATCTTCTGGCTACTCAGCAAAATCCACGCGCTGGTGGGCAACTGGGGCTGGGCCATCATCCTGCTCACCATTCTGATCAAGGCCGCCTTCTACAAGCTCTCCGAAACCAGCTACAAATCCATGGCCAACATGCGCAAGGTGACGCCGCGCATGCAGGCCCTCAAGGACCGCTACGGGGACGACAAACAGCGCCTGAATCAGGCCATGATGGACCTCTACAAGAAGGAAAAAATCAACCCCCTCGGCGGTTGCCTGCCCATCCTGGTCCAGATCCCCGTCTTCATCGCCCTCTATTGGGTCCTGCTCGAAAGCGTCGAGCTCAGACACGCCCCCTTCGCCCTCTGGATCGACAACCTCTCCGGCCCCGACCCCTACTTCGTGCTGCCCCTGATTATGGGCGTCTCCATGTACATCCAGCAAAAGCTCAACCCGGCCCCCCCGGACCCGATCCAGGCCAAGGTCATGATGAGTTTGCCCTTTGTCTTTACCATTTTCTTTGCCTTCTTCCCGGCCGGGCTCGTGCTCTACTGGGTAGTCAACAATATCCTCTCCATCGCCCAGCAGTGGTACATCACCTACAACATCGAGAAGGCGACGGCCAAGGCCTGCACCTGATACGTTAAGCCGTCATTCCGGCAGGGAGTGCCGGAATCTGCCGAGGCCAAGGATGGCCGGTTGCGGGAATCGCTAAGAGGCTGTCTAAAAACTCAAGCCATGCCGCGCGGTCCAGGTGAGCCCCGGTCCTACCAGGCTGGCTACGGCCGAAAGCCCCTCGCCCCTGGCGGGAGAGGGGTGGCAGGGAGAGGGGGA
>JAIZWN010000007.1 GCA_020443945.1 Candidatus Thiosymbion ectosymbiont of Robbea hypermnestra
CTCGGATACTCTCCGGTATGGGCGAAGAGGGCGGGGAGCCGCTCTACGCGCAGGCTCGTGGCCTCAGGATGGGACGGCTTCCCCAGGTCTCTCCATCAGGTCCTTTTATAACCTTTCTTGGTGTTTCCTTGGAAACAGAACATACAAGGATGGGTAAAGCAAGCGCCCATCAGGCTGGTTCGAAGATAGCAGTCATGCCAAGAGATTTTCACGCCGCGGCGGCTTGATCGAATGCACAAAGCGCCGCGTGCCCATCCTACCGGCCGGTCATGGGTCTTGGTCCCAGCCGGCGTCGGGGTGGAGGCGCCGGGCCAGGAGCTCCAGGCCGCGGACGATCCGCGGCGATGGTCGGTCGATCAGGTCGGAGTCGATCAGGTGGACGCGGCCGTTTCTGACCGCCGGGATGGAGGTCCATTGCAGCCACCGCCGCCGCGCCTCCTCGAATGCCCCGTTTCTGGCCATGGAGGAGATCAGAATGACCTCTGGCTGCCCGCGGATCACGGCCTCCAGACCGATCCGCGGGTAGGTGACCGGCTCGTCCCGCGTCATGTTCAGGCCGCCCGCCAGACGGATCAGGTCGTGCAGAAAGGTGTTGCCGTTCGCGGCCATGATGGGCTTGAGGTTGACTTGCAGGAAGACCCGGGGTTTGTCGCGGCCCGCCGTTTTCGCGCCGACTATCTCGACCCGGCGCGATAGCTCCGCCGCCGCGGCCAGGGCCCGCTCACGAACGCCGCAGAGGGTGCCGACGCGGGTCAGGGCCCCGATTACCTGCCGAATGGTCCGCGGATTGAGTACGAAGACCGGGATGCCGGCCCGGTCCAGCCGCCGGACCACGGTGGGCCGGTTGCCGTCCGCGGTGCCGATGACGAGCTCCGGAGACAGGCCGATGATCCTTTCGAGGCTGAGGTTGACGTAGCTTCCGACCTTGGGCTTTGCCGCCGCCTCCGGTGGGTAGTAGCTGAACTGGGTGACCCCGACGACCCGTTCGCCGAGCCCCAGGAAGTAGAGGATTTCCGTGACGCTCGGGGCCAGGGCCACGATCCGGCGCGGGGTTCGGTCCAACGCCACTTGGCGGCCGATGTCGTCCGTGAACAGGGCGCCCTGGGACAGGCCCGCCCAGGCGCACAGGATCAGCGCCGAGAGCAGGCCGATGCCTTGCCTCCTTCCCATCGCGTTCAATGACCCCGTTTCAGAAGATTCTGCCCAGGAGAAGAGAGTCGGGTAGTGGGTGAATCCTGTGTGATGTGCAACGTTTTTTCTCACACAAAGCCACGAAGAATGCTTCCGTGGTCTCGGCCGGCTCTTGGCGTTGCCGGTGCCCCCGCACCGTCATTCCGGGTGGGACCCCGGAATCCAGCCGCCAGGGACGGCGACCCGAGGCCTC
>JAIZWN010000008.1 GCA_020443945.1 Candidatus Thiosymbion ectosymbiont of Robbea hypermnestra
GCAGGGAAAAATTCTTCGTGTCTTTGTGGCTTTGTGTGAGAACAAACGTTGAACATCACGCAGGATTTACCCACTACCGAGATCGCTTTTTCAGACGATCTGTCGGGTCCGAGCCCTTGCGCCGTGGCGGCTCGAACGGATCAGAAGACCACCGGCAAGGTCTTGAGCCCGTGCCCGAGAAAGCTCTCCTCCCACTGGGGGGAATCCGTTGCCAGGGACAATCCGGGCAAACGGCGCGCCACTGTGCCCACGACGATCTTCGTCGCTAGCTGGGCCAGGTTCTTACCGATGCAGGTGTGGATGCCATAGCCAAAGGAAAGATGGGGATTGGGCCGGCGCCCGATATCGAACCGATCGGGCTCGGGGAACCGGGCGGGATCCCGATTCGCCGCGCCGATGAGACAGATCACCTTCTCACCCCGGCGGATCGTCCTGTCCGACAGCGCGACATCGGAAAACGCCGTGCGCGAGATCCCCTGAACGGGGCTGTCGTAACGCAGAACCTCGGCAATGGCCCTGTCGATCAGGGAGGGCTCTGCCGCGAGCAGATGCCACTGCGCGGGATGTTTCAGCAGACTCAGCAGCGCGATACCGATCAGATTCACGGTCGAAGAGTGCCCCACGGTGAACATCATGATGCAGTTCGCCAACCGCTCCTCCTCGCTCAAGCGGTCCCCTGCCGCCATCAGCATACCGATCAGGCCATCCGCCGGTCGGGAGCCGGCGCGGCAGGCGGCGATCCACTGCCGGAAAAACTCGGCCAGGCCCGCAATCGCCAACATCCCCCGCTCATAGGCAATCGGCGTAATATCCAGATCCGCGAGCAGGGACATACTCTGTGTCCATTGTCCGAAATTGGGGTGCCAATCCCCTGGCGGAATCCCCAGGATCCGATTGCAATTCAAATCCAGCATGAGCGGATAGGCCAGCTCCCCGATCACATCCATTTCCCCCCGCTCCATCGCCTGATCGAGGGAAGCATCCACCTTCGCCTGGATATAGGCCCGCAGTCCATCGATGCGGGATTGGGTGAAGGCCCTGCTTAATGAGCGGCGGATGCGGGTATGGTCCGGCGGGTTCGTCAGCGCCAACCACAACCCCATCAGCCTTCTGCTCTCGTTTCGCGCGGATACGAGACGCTCGACCAACCCCCCGTTCGTACCGGCTACCGGCTCGATCAGGCTCGACGCCGACCGACCGAAACCTGGGTTCCTCAGAACCTCCCGGTTATCCGCGTAGCGCGTCAGTATAAAATCCCTGCGTTCGGCCCGGTAGTGAATCGGCTGGTGGGTCCGCAGATACCGATAGGTCGGATAAGGATTCGCGCGAAACCCCGGCGAGCGGGGATCGAAGCGCGCTACGGACAGATCGCTCATTCGGGTCCCTCGGCTACAAGATCGACCAGGGGGAAGGACTGGCTCCAGGCAATCGGCGCCTTCAACGCCTCCGTAATCAGACCACGCAGACAATTGAGCTGACCCGGAGGCTCCCGATCGCCATAGGCGCGATCCAGATTCCGCTGCCACAGGGAAATAGTCCGCAGTGACTCGAATCGCCGGTTGCGGATGAATGTTATCCTCCAGCCGGCCCTCTCCACATCACGAATCAACTCAGAAACCGTGCAGAGGATAATAGAGCCGTCATAGGTCATCCGCCCTCCCTGATAACCATCGACCGCGCAGCTCTCCGACAGGATCAGGCGCGGCCCATTGGCGCGCAAGCGACGCAGATAGCCAAGCTTGTCACGAATATGGGAAATCATCTCGAGGCTGAAAATCACATCATAATCGCCGGGAAGCCTCTTTGCATCCCGATCCAAATCCCGCCGCAACACCTCCAGACCCAGACGCCGGCAATAATCCGCCTGCGCCCCGCTGCACGTGACCCCGGTGACCGAACAACCGCGCTCCGCAAGCAACAAATTGGCGGGCCCCCCCCAGCCACAACCCACATCCAGAACGCGCGAACCCGGAGCAATATAGGAATAAAAATTCCTGACCGTTTGTTTCAAGCCGGTCTCCAAATCCTCGGAGCCGCGGAAATAACCGAAATGATAATGCAGGGACTCCCCGATAATCCGCTTCCATTCGTCGACGGACACCGCCGAATAAAAGGCATCCATATCGAACCTTTCCTGGGGATCGCTATTCATTGCCTAGTACCCCATTTCACCTTATTTTGCGCTCTTAGCGCGGCGAGAAGCGGTCAGATGCGAGGCGCGCGAGCGCAGGAATAGCCACCCCTCTTTCAAGCTCGCGCAACGAC
>JAIZWN010000009.1 GCA_020443945.1 Candidatus Thiosymbion ectosymbiont of Robbea hypermnestra
GCAGGGAAAAATTCTTCGTGTCTTTGTGGCTTTGTGTGAGAACAAACGTTGAACATCACGCAGGATTTACCCACTACGGTTTTGTTTGACCGCCGATCATCAACCACCGGCCGCTAATGGAGCGGGAAGGTCAGCTCCACCCGCGTGCCTTCCCCCGGCTCGCTCTCGATGCTCCAGTCGGCGCCGATGCGCGCCGCCCGCTCCGCCATGATGGCGCATCCGAGGTGCTCTGCGGAGCGCCCCTGTGTCCGCGGCACGCGGAAACCGATGCCGTCGTCCTCCACCAACAACAGACAGGTCCCCTGGCCGCGCCGGGTGAGCAAAACCCGCACCGTGTGGGCCCGGGCGTGTTTGCGGACGTTGGCGAGGGACTCCTGGGCGATGCGCAGGACCTGCAGCTCCGTGGCCGCGGGGAGGTCGCAGGAACGGCAGTCGTTCTGAAACAGGATGTGCACGCCGGTCTCCCGGCGAAAACGCCCGGTCAGCTTCTCCAACGCGGGCGCCAGGCCGCGCCGATCCATGGGGGCGCGGAAGTTGTAAAGCAGCTCGCGCAGCTCGGCGTTGGCCTCGTCGAGGCCGCTCCGGAGCCGTCCCAGATCCCGGCGTACCGCCTGGGAGAGGTCGCCGGGTTGCAGGGAATCGTCCAGCATCCGGACCTGGAACCGCAGGCTCGCCAGGGTCTGGGCCAGGGAGTCGTGCAGCTCATGGGCCAGGGCATTGCGTTCGTCGAGGCGGGACAGCCGGCGGGCCGCGGCGTCCGAGCGCAGCTTGGCCACCGCCAGGCCCAGATGGCGACCGATGCTGAACAGCAGTTCCATGATGTCCTCGCGACCACCGACGCCGGGGCGCTCGACGAAGATCCGATAGACGCCGAGCAGCTCGTCGTGATGCTCGATGGGCACGGTCACCGCCGCGATCTCGTCGGCGTCGAACATCCGACGGCCGTAGTGTCGGGAGCAAAAGCGGGCCCGGTGACGACACAGAATGTCTCCCGGCGAGAGCACCGTCCCGCACAGGCAGAGATCCACCGGCGTCAGCGCGTCTCCCTGCCGCACAACGCCGTCCGGTCCGATGGCGCCGGCCAGACGCCACGAGCCGTCCACCGGCACCAGATGGACGGTGGCGGCCCGGCCGTTGACCATTTCCTTGATGACCCGCAGATAGCGGAGCACCAACTCGTCCACACTCTCCGTCCGGTTGATGTCCGCCGCCACGTCGTAGAGGATCTTGAGGGAGGCGGTCTTCTGGGCGAGGCGCATGGTCTGGCGCGCCACCCGGCTGTCCATGTCCTCGGAGAGCTCGGTGAGCTCCGCGTTCAGGGCGGCGATCTTCCCCGCGAGTCCGTCGAGCACGCCCAGGTTGCGCAGGGTCTCGCTGGAGCCGGGTTCGCCCTGACAGATCCGGGCCACGGAGACCTCCAGCCGGAGCAGGGGATCGAGCAGCCGGCGGTACAGGCGCCGGACGAATACCGCCAGCGCCGTCAGGGACAGCAGGAGCAGCGCCGGGGACAACCGCCACGGCCACTGGGACCCGGCGGCCCACTCCTGCCAGGACAACAGAAAAAGAGCCGCCAGGATGCCCACCGCGAGCGCCAGCAGCGGGCCGGTCAGGCGCGCCGCAACCAGGAGCCGCCGGGCCCGTCGCCCGCCCGCTCCGCCGGGTCGGGAGCCCTCGTCCGTCGATGGTGCCCGGCCAACCCTCATCGCGGTCTTCCGGTTAATCCTGAAAATGCGGTGTTCTCACACCAAGCCACCAAGCCACGAAGAATTCTGCCGTGGTCGCGGCCGGCTCTTGGCGTTGCCGGTGCCACCGCACCGTCATTCCGGGCCTCTGCGGAGAGGATGCAAAAGTTGGACCTCACAGGTTCCGGTGACTGGCCATCCCTGGCACCTAGGTTCCGGCAATCCCTGCCGGAATGACGGCCAACAGGCGCCTTACCCATAACCCACGATCCCTTTGTGGCTTGGTGTCTTTGTGTGAGAATTGAGAACGCCCCCTAG
>JAIZWN010000010.1 GCA_020443945.1 Candidatus Thiosymbion ectosymbiont of Robbea hypermnestra
CATGGCAACCTCCTTTCAGGTTGCTAGACTGACCAGGCTTTGCCTGGCGCACCAAAGACACCAAGCCACAAAGGGATTGTGGGTCATGGGTAAGGCGCCCGTTGGCCATCATTCCGGCAGGGATTGCCGGAACCTGCCGGTGCCAAGGATGGCAAGTCACCGGAACCTGCGTGGAAAATGGGGTCAGGTCTTGATGTGTGCCTTCAAGAGTCACGGATCAAGACCTGACCCCATTTCCCCCACGACCAGCCCATCGATCCGTGCCATAGCGGGTGCCCCATTCCTTCAGGAAAGAAACGATCGTTCCTATACTACAGACCGCGTAGGGCAGGAAAGCGAAGCGCATCTCGCCCTACGCGGACGGTGATTTTGAATCCGCAGATTACGCAGATTACGCAGATTCTCGCCGATGAAAAACGCAATAATCGGTGACAATCGGCGGGTAGTGGGTAAATCCTGCGTGATGTTCAACGTATTTTCTCACACCAAGCCACCAAGAATTTTTCCAGGCCGTCGCCGATCCTCCGCGAGCGTTTCATCGCAGGCGCAGAGACCACGGTTTGACCACGGTCGTTCCCCTTTCATCCTGGTCTCTCTTTGTGGCTTGGTGTCTTGGTGTGATGTTCGATGTTACTCAGATAGATACCTTAATCACTTGAACATTTACCACTACCTCCTCCCGAAAACAGGCTGGCCTGTCGGACCTATCCGCCCGCGTAGGCTCACGAGCAGGGCTCAAGGCCTCGGATACGCTTCGGTGAGGGACGAAGCGGGCGGGGGCCAATCTGTCCGTATAGACTTGCCTCAGGACGGGACGGCTTTCCAGGTACTCTCTGTCGAGTCCCTTTATACTTCCCACTCGTACCGCGTAATGGTTGTTTTTTCTGTATATCCTGTGTTTTTGCGGTTCAAAATCGGTAATCGGTCGTCTGCCGAGGGAACGGGGCCTTTCGCGCGTTCGTTGCGGGTGGTCGGGTCCGGCCTGCGCACCGGCTGGCTGATCCTTGGTATCACCTTGCTGTTGATCCTGATATGCGAGGCGGGGTTGCGGCTGGCGTTGGCGGTCAGGGACCGGCTCATGGACCGGCCGGTGACCGAACAGGGTATTCGCGCGCGTAAGATCGACCGGTTGGCGCGAACGGAGGCGTATCGTGGCGTCGAGTGGGCCCATGAGTATTTCACGGAGCTCCAATCGGTCCGGCCGTTCGTCTGGCGACCCTATGTCTATTGGCGGCATCCCCCGCACC
Organism: Candidatus Thiosymbion ectosymbiont of Robbea hypermnestra; assembly: GCA_020443945.1. Classification (GTDB taxonomy): domain Bacteria; phylum Pseudomonadota; class Gammaproteobacteria; order Chromatiales; family Chromatiaceae; genus Thiosymbion; species Thiosymbion ectosymbiont_B. Next base: position 1,248 of record JAIZWN010000010.1, read on the forward strand.
GGAGTCGGTACGTCAACCTGAACCGGGACGGCCTGCGGGCGACCTGGAACCCGCCGCCGCGGGAAACCGCCGGCGATAATCCGCCGCCGGTGCGCCTGTTCACCTTTGGCGCCTCGACCATGTGGGGCTACGGCGCGCGGGATGACCACACCATCGCCTCATCTCTGAGCAAGCGGCTGCACACGCGGGGGTATCGCGCCCAGGTGACTAACCGCGGCCAGCCCGGCTATGTCGACACTCAGGCGGTGGTTGCTCTGCTGCGTTGTCTCCACCGCGGCGAGATCCCGGATATCGCGCTTTTTTTCGGCGGCGCCAATGAGGTAGTCGCCTCCCGCAAGCACGCCGAAGCGGGCGTCTCGGTGAACGAGTGGCAGCGGCGCCTGGAATTCGACCTCCTCGACCGGCCGCAATCATTGCTGCGGGCCTTCGGGCAAAGGCTTCTGGCCGAACACTTCCGGGGGTTCAATCGCTTTCTGGCCGGTCTGAAGCGACGCCACCGGTCGCCGACGGACCGGTTGCCGGTCGACCCGCCGAACGACGGGCTTGCTCATCGGATTCTGGGCGTGTACGCCATCAATCTCGCCTTCGTCGAGTCACTGGGGCGACGCTACGGGTTCGCGTCCCTGTTCTATTGGCAACCGACCCTTTTTTCCAAGCGCCGCCGCTCCCCCGGCGAGCAGGCCGTGGCCGCGCGCTTGTCCGCGACCGAGAAGACTTTCGACGAGATTTACCGACGGGCGCGGCAATCCGCGGCACTGCACAGCCGACCGGGGTTTCGCGAGATCAGCGGGCTCTTCGATGGCCTGGATGGGCCCCATTATCTGGATATGTGGCATCTGTCGGAACCGGGCAACCGGCTGATCGCCGCGGCCATGGCGGCGGATGTGATCGCCCTGATCGAGCAACATCGGGCGGGCGGCGAATAACCATCGAGATGGATTTTTCCGGACCGCAAGACGCCGGGAACGCGGAAGAATGGATTGCAATACCCGTGAATGATCGGACTTCGTATATGATACCCTTGCCTGCCATCCGAGAGACTGTCCACCACCCTCAAAAGGTTCCGCAATGGAAGTCCGATTAAGCAAGAATCAAAAGGTCATCGTAAATCATTCAAGGGATATTTACCTGATCATGCGCCAGATTCTCCGCCGGGAGAACAAGATTGGTCGGAGTCAGGAGCACTTCTGGATGGTGGGGTTGAATCAGGCGAACAAGATTCTCTATATCGAGCTGGTCGCTCTGGGCTCTTCCAACATGGCGAATATCAAGCCCAGAGAGGCCTTCCGAATGGCGATCTATAAGCTGGCCGTTCGGGCCATCATGGTCCATAACCATCCCAGCGGGGATGTGACGCCCTCCGAAGAGGACCAGGATCTGACCGATCATTTCATTCAGGCGGGCAAATTCCTCAAGGTCGAGGTGGTCGATCACCTCATCATCAGCGATGAAGACTACCGGAGCCTTGCCGATTCGGGCCTCTTCGAGAAGCTCCAGGAAAGCAAACGCTGGGTCCTGCCCTATCTCCTGGAGAAGCGGGCCAGGAAAGAAGGGAAGGAAGAGGGGATGCAGATCGGGGAGCGGAGGGGAAAGAAAATAGGTAAGGAAGAAGGACTAAAGGAAAAAGCGGTCGAAATGGCAAGGGTAATGAAGAGAGATGAAAGAACAATAGAAGAAATTCGCAAGTATACGCAACTTTCAATCGCAGAGATTAAAGAGCTGTAAGGCCGAAATCGGCTGAAGGATGGCATCGTCCATTGTCCTCTTCAGAGGGTGCCGTCCTTTGCGGCACCCTCTTGCGGGGAGAAGGTTGAGAGGTATGTTACGCTTTTTGTGGCCCGATCAACTGCATGACAATGCCATTCAGTTAAGCGTCACAGATGCGTTTGTGATTGATTGTACAGGGTTCTTCCTTGCCCTGACCTTTCTCCCCGCGAGGGTGTCATACCCCTTCGATTCCCTCTCCCCAACCCCTCTCCCAGTGGGAGAGGGGCTTTCGTGACACCCTCGCGGGGAGAGGGGCCTTGAGGCTTAACTGAATGGCATTGAACTGCATGACAGGCAGATCGATGGATAGAAGAATTTTATGATAGGATTTGATTTTGCTGGGCGAACTTGAAGCCTGGCGGGGCATTCCCGCCCCACGCGGGCGTCTTGCATTTTTCAAGACGCCCTTGGGTAAAGCTCTACACGGGCTTTCCAGACTGTGAATTACTCTGCTGGTGACCAAAAGATGTTGGGATTCCCTCGTCACACCTACAAAAGAACTTTGCGCCCTGTGTGCCTTTACGGTTCAAAGGACCCCGCGGCCTCTGCGTCTCGGCGGTTTTATCGCTATGCCTAAGCGTGCGGACATCGAGAGTGTTCTGATTATCGGCGCCGGTCCCATTGTGATCGGTCAGGCCTGCGAGTTCGACTATTCCGGGGCCCAGGCATGCAAGGCGTTGCGGGACGAGGGCTATCGCGTCGTCCTGGTCAATTCCAACCCGGCCACCATCATGACGGACCCGGAGATGGCCGATGCCACCTATATCGAGCCCATCGTCTGGCCAACCCTCGAACGCATCATCGAAAAGGAGCGCCCGGACGCCTTGCTGCCCACCATGGGGGGGCAGACGGCGCTCAATACCGCCCTGGATCTGGTGCGCGAGGGGGTGCTGGCGCGGTATGGCGTGGAGCTGATCGGGGCCTCCCGGGAGGCTATCGATAAGGCGGAGGATCGGGATCTGTTCCGCCAGGCCATGCGCCGGATCGGGCTGGCGCTGCCCAGATCCGTCATGGCCCACAGCCTGGAGGAGGCTTGGCAGGCACAGGCCCGGATCGGCTTTCCGACGATCATCCGGCCCTCTTTTACCCTGGGCGGCAGCGGCGGGGGCGTGGCTTACAATCAGGAGGAGTTCGAGGAGATCTGCCGGCGCGGGCTGGACCTCTCCCCCACCAGCGAGCTCCTGATCGAGGAGTCGGTGCTGGGGTGGAAGGAGTACGAGATGGAGGTGGTGCGGGACACCCAAGACAACTGCATCATCGTCTGCTCCATCGAGAATCTGGACCCCATGGGGGTCCATACCGGCGATTCCATCACGGTGGCCCCGGCCCAGACCCTGACGGATAAGGAATACCAGCTCATGCGCGACGCCTCGATCGCCGTGCTGCGGGAGATCGGCGTCGATACCGGCGGCTCCAATGTGCAGTTCGCGATCAACCCGGACGACGGGCGCATGCTCATTATCGAGATGAACCCCCGGGTCTCGCGCTCCTCGGCCCTGGCCTCCAAGGCTACCGGCTTTCCCATCGCCAAGGTGGCGGCCAAGCTGGCGGTGGGCTATGGGCTCGACGAGCTGGAGAACGAGATCACGGGGGGCGTCACCCCCGCCGCTTTCGAGCCGACCATCGATTATGTGGTGACCAAGATTCCGCGCTTCGCCTTCGAGAAGTTTCCTCAGGCCAACCCCCGGCTGACCACCCAGATGAAATCGGTGGGGGAGGTGATGGCCATCGGTCGCACCTTCCAGGAGTCCCTGCAAAAGGCCCTGCGCGGGCTGGAAACGGACCGCGCCGGACTCGACGAGCTGGTGGACCCGACCCATCCGGAGGTCCACCGCGTCCTGCGCCGGGAGGTCCGCCAGCCCGGCGCGGAGCGTATCCTCTATGTGGCCGACGCCCTGCGGGCCGGCCTGTCGATCCGGGAGGTCCAGGAGATCAGCGGCATCGATCCCTGGTTTCTGGCTCAGCTCGCGGAGCTGGTCCGGATCGAGGCGGAGGTCCGCGCCGAGGGCCGCGCGGGACTGACCGCCGAGCGCCTGCGCTTTCTGAAACGCAAGGGCTTTTCCGATCGGCGCCTGGCGCTGCTCACCGGCGTCGAGGAGCGGCAGGTCCGGGAGCTAAGGCACGCCTTGGGCGTGCGTCCCGTCTACAAGCGGGTGGATACCTGCGCCGCCGAGTTCGCCGCCAGTACCGCCTACCTGTACTCCACCTACGAGGAGACCTGCGAGGCGGCGCCCACCGAGCGCAAGAAGATCATGGTCCTGGGCGGCGGGCCCAACCGCATCGGCCAGGGCATCGAGTTCGACTACTGCTGCGTCCACGCCGCCTTCGCCATGCGCGAGGACGGCTACGAGACCATCATGGTCAACTGCAATCCGGAGACCGTCTCCACGGACTACGACACCTCGGACCGGCTCTATTTCGAGCCCCTGACCCTGGAGGATGTATTGGAGATCGTCGCCAGGGAGCGGCCCTTCGGCGTCATCGTCCAATACGGCGGACAAACCCCCCTCAAGCTCGCCCGGGCACTGGCGGCCGCCGGCGCGCCCATCATCGGCACCACGCCGGACTCCATCGACCTGGCGGAGGATCGGGAGCGCTTCCAGCGCCTGATCCAGGACCTCGGCCTGCGCCAGCCCCCCAACACCACCGCCCGTAGCCGGGAAGAGGCGGTGGCCGCGGCGGCGCGGATCGGCTACCCCCTGGTGGTGCGCCCCTCCTACGTGCTCGGCGGCCGGGCCATGGAGGTGGTCCACGACGAAACGGAGCTCGACCGTTATATGCAGGAAGCGGTGCGGGTATCGAACGCATCCCCCGTACTGCTCGACCGCTTCATCGCCGACGCCATCGAGGTGGACGTGGACGCCGTCTGCGACGGCCGCGAGGTGCTGATCGGCGGCCTCATGGAACACATCGAGCAGGCCGGCGTGCATTCGGGCGATTCCGCCTGCTCCCTGCCTCCCTATACCCTCTCGCCGGCCATTCAGGATCGGATGCGCGCGCAAATGACCCAATTGGCGCGGGCACTCCAGGTGGTCGGGCTGATGAACGCCCAGTTCGCGGTCAAGGACCAGGAAATCTATATTCTGGAGGTCAACCCGCGGGCCTCGCGCACCGTGCCCTTCGTCTCCAAGGCCATCGGAATCCCCCTGGCCAAGGTGGCGGCCCGCTGCATGACCGGCGTCTCCCTCCGGGAACAAGGCCTGGTCGAGGAATGCCGGCCGAAGCACTACTTCGTAAAGGAGGCCGTCTTTCCGTTCGTCAAATTTCCCGGCGTGGACACCATACTGGGACCGGAGATGAAATCCACCGGCGAGGTGATGGGCGTCGGCGAATCCTTCGGCGAGGCCTACGCCAAGGCCCAGGACGGGGCCGGGACCGGACTGCCGAGCAAGGGCAACGCCATGCTCAGCGTGCGCCGGGCGGATCGCGCCCGGCTGGTGCGGGTCGCCAGGGACCTGCGGGCGCTCGGCTTCGACCTGTACGGCACCCGCGGCAGTGCGGCGACCGTCCGGGAGGCCGGCATTCCCTGCGCGAGCGTCAACAAGGTCGCGGAAGGCCGGCCCCACATCGTCGACATGATCAAGAACCAGGAGGTCAACTTCATCGTCAACACCACCGAGGGCGCCCAGGCCCTCATCGACTCCGCGGAGATCCGCCGGACCGCCCTGCAATACAAGGTCAGCTACACCACCACCATCTCCGGCGCCGAAGCCACCTGCCTGGCCCTGAAGCAATTAGACGCCGTCGGCGTCAACCGACTCCAGGAACTTTACTAAGGCGGGGCTCCGCCTCAGGCTTTCGGTGCGTGAATTTTTTGCCGCGAATAAACGCAAATGGACGCAAACAGGATTGCGGCTCGGGTTCACAGATTCCAGTGTGAGGGTCGATAATGCCGATCGCAATCAGATACTGGGACGACCCCGTGAGAAGAGGACCGATTCCATGAGCAAAGTACCCATGACGGCCAAAGGCGCCGAGCAAGTGCGCTCCGAGCTCGAGCACCTGAAACGAGTCGAGCGGCCCCGCATCATCGAGGCCATCGCCGAGGCGCGCTCCCACGGCGATCTCAAGGAAAATGCTGAATACCATGCGGCCCGCGAGCAACAGGGCTTCATCGAGGGACGCATCAAGGACCTCGAGAACAAGCTCTCCCTTGCCCACATCGTCGATGTGACGGACGAGCACACCCGGGCTCAAGCCAAGGGCAAGGTCATCTTCGGGGCCACCGTGGACGTGCTGGAGCTCGACAACGACCAGGAACAAACCTTGCGGATTGTCGGCGACGACGAGGCCGATTCCAAGCGGGGGCTGATCTCGATCAGCTCCCCCATTGCCCGCGCCCTGATCGGAAAGCAAGCGGACGACGTAGTCGGGGTGGAAACCCCCGGCGGATTACGCGAGTTCGAGATCCTGGAGGTCCGCTACGAATAATGGTCGTCCAGGTTCGCCGGACACAGTACTTCGCGCATGATCCCGATCAGATTCAGCAGCTGGGGATTGCGGATGCGGTAGTAGATCCGATTCGCCTCCTTGCGCGCGGCCACGATGTTCTTGTTGCGCAGCTGTTCCAGGTGCTGGGAGATATTGCTTTGGGAGGTTCCGGTACGCTCCACGATTTCCCCCACCGAGAGCTCCCGGTTACCGAGCGAACAGAGGATCTTCCAGCGCAGGGGGTGGGCCATCGCCTTGAGGGCGTTGGCGGTCAATGCGGTATCTTCGTTTTCCGGCCCCGGGGCCGAGGTGGAATCGGTCATCGGCTGCTCCTGGGTGTCCTCTCACAGAGGGTGCCGTATCTGGCGGAACACCATCTCAGCGCTCTTCTGCCGTTTCGATCCGCACATAGCCGGTCATATCCTTGGCGATGCAGATGATGTCGGTAATCCGCCCGTCGAGGTCCTTGACGGCGGTGCGGGAAAAGAGAATGGGTACCCGACGCTCGTCCTTGGCGATGAACCGGGCCTCGATTTTGCTCAAGGCGCCGGTGCGGATCAGTGCTTCGAGCCAGGTCCCCATGAAGGCCCCGGCCTGCTCGTCGCCTTCCTCCTCGAACACATCGCCGATGGACATGCCGAGCAGGTCCCGCTCGCTGTAGTCGAGCATGCGACAAGCGGTCGGGTTGACTAGCTTGATCTCACCCTCGGGGGTGAGCACCAGCAGGGCCTCGCCCATGTGGGTGATGATGTTCTCGAGATACCGGTTTGCCTGCGCGAGCTCCGCGGTGCGCTCGGCGACCTTCTGCTCCAGGATTCGATTGAGGCCGCGTTCCTTCTCGATCAGCCGGAAGTAGGTGCTGATCTTGTTGATGAGCTGGTTGTCCTCGATCGGCTTGAGCAGGTAGTCCACCGCCCCCACGGCATAGCCCCGCTGCTGGAACTCCTCGGACTTGAAGGCGGCCGTGAGAAAGATGATGGGGATGTCCCGGGTGCGCTTGCGCAGCTTGAGCAGCGAGGCGGTCTGGAAGCCGTCCATCTCCGGCATCTGCACGTCGAGAATGACAAGATCGATGTCCGGCTGGCGGAGCGTGATGTCGATGGCCTGCCGGCCGGAGGTAGCCTCCAGAATCGCCACCTCCATATGCTGCTCGATCAGCGTGCGGAGGGTAAAGAGATTGTGGGCGTGATCGTCGACGATAAGGAGTTTGAAGCCGAGATAACGATTCATGCCGGCGGTCGCTGCTGCTGCTCGGAGGATGTACTAGTACCCCATTTCACCTTATTTTTCACCCTCTTAAGCCCTCCCAACCGCGCCAAGGCGAGAGGAGAGCACCGAGCCAGAGAGCAACGCCACGCCTTGCCTTGGCGCGGTTGGGGGGCTCCCTGCGGGCGCGACGAGAAGCGGCCATCTGCTTCGTTGCGCGAGCTCGAAATAGGGCTGGCTATTCCTGCGCTTACGCGCCTCGCATCTGGCCGCTTCTCGTCGCGCTGAGAGCGAAAAATAAGGTGAAACGGGGTACTAGGGACTGTTGACATAATCGTCGTCCCAACCGCTAATAGGACAGGATTAACAGGATTTTCAAGATTCACAGGATTATTTTTCTGAATAGTCAACAGTTCCCAAGTCTGCACTCAGGCGGGCCGCGAGTTCGTCTCGGTCCACCGGCTTGGTGATGAAGCCATCGGCGCCGGCGGCGCGGAAAACCGCGCTTTGCGGCGCGTCTTCCGGGGCGCCCATCACCAGGATTCCGGGTTGTCGGGCGTGCCCATGCCGGCGAATGGCCCTGATCGTATCACAGGTATTCCCGGTGGACATCAGGATGGCGAGTAGCACCAGGGCGCAGGCCGGTTCCTCCTGCAGGGTCTCCAGGGCCTCTTCCGCGTCGGCCGCCGTCTGGACCCGTAGCCCCAGGGATTCGAGCAGGGCCGTCTCGGCCACCAGGCTGTGCACCTCCCGTTCCACCAGCAGGGCCCAGTGACCGGCGAAGGGCCGTTCGCCGGGGGATACCTCGGGGGAGGGCTCCCGCACGGTGGCCTCCGGCGGTGCCGGCAGCGGCGGCTTGGCTGCCTGGATGGCAGGTGCAAAATCCAGGTGCCGGGGGGCAAACTCCACCGGCAGCGCCAGGTCGAAGCGCGCGCCTTTGCCCTCCCGGCTGTGCACCCGGATCTCGCCCCCCAGGAGACTGGCCAGCTCACGGCTGATGGATAGCCCCAAACCGGTTCCGCCGTAGCGGCGTCGGGTAGAGCCGTCGGCCTGCTGAAAGGCCTCGAAAATGATCTCCTGCTTGTCCGCCGGAATGCCGATGCCGGTGTCGGCAACGCCCAGCACCAGGGGGCAGGCCGCGTCCGCGACCCATTGCGCCTGGAGAACAACCCGGCCCTGGTCGGTAAACTTGGCGGCGTTGGAGAGGAAGTTCTTCAGAATCCGGCGCAGCTTGTCCCGATCGCTGTGGACATGCCCCGGCACCTGCTCGTCGATCGCGAGCTTAAGGGCGAGCCCCTTCGCCTCGAACTGGGGCAGAACGAGCTGGATCAGCTCCTGGAGCAGGGGACGCAGCTCGATCCACTCCAGGTTGATCGCCACCTGCCCGGCATCCATGCGGGAGAGATCCAGGATATTGTCGATCATGGTACGCAGGTCACGACCGGCGGCATGGATCACCCGCGCCTGATGCTGCTGATCCGGGGGCAGGCCGGCATGTCGATCCGCCAGCATCTTGGACAACAGGAGGATCGAATTCAGAGGCGTGCGCAGCTCGTGGCTGACATTGGCGAGAAACTCGGATTTGTAGCGGTTGGACTGCTCCAGCTCCCGGGTATGCTCCTGCGCCCGTTGCAGATGATCCACATGGACCTCGGCCAGGGCGGTCAGCTGCTCGCCCAGCTCCTTCAGCTCCCGGGGGCCCTTCCAATCGAAACGGATGCGCTCGCCGTTGCGCAAGACCTGGCCGAGCCCCCTGGCCAGGGTTTGCCCGAACCGCTCCACCCCGTCGGCGATCCGGCGGGCCATCATCATGACCAGCAAGGTCATCGGCAGCACCACGGTGATCACCCGCCCGATCAGGGCGTTGCGGAAGCTCTCGATGGGGGAAGGATCGACCGGGCGGCCAACCCACAGCGGGAGCCCCTCCTCGGTGAGAAACATGGGGACCCAGATCGACTGCCGGCCCTGATTATCCTGCCACAGCGCCAGCTTGCCGGCGGCGAAGATCCCGGCCAGGCCGGGGAAATCGACAAAGGCCTCCGGCTCCTCGCTGATGGGCTGTCCGGGACGCAAATAGCTGCCGTTGTTGTTAACCCACAGGGTATCGCGATAAAACTGGGCCAATCCCCCGACGTCTATGCTCATCACCACCAGGCCCTGCACCGTCCCCTGCGGTCCGCCGCCGATGGCGCTGACCAGATGCAGGGTCATGAGCTTACGGGGATCTCGTGCCCCGGCAGTGGGATCGACCCGGATCCGGCCGATCATCACCCCTCCCGGCTGCATTTGCCGGCCGGCCTCGAGCAGCGGCTCGTCCGGTCGCTCCGGGAGCCGGGTCGTCGGAGACCAGACCAGGGTCCTCTCGTCCCGCTCCAGCCAGAAGCGTTCCTGGGCGTTTGCATCGAGAAACAGGATCTTGATGATGTCCCCTTGATCGTCGAGGACCTGATTGACCCAACCTGTATAACGGGCGCGGGCGAGATCGATCTGGGCCTCATCCCCCTGATCGCCGAGGATCAGGCCCGGCTCCGGGAGCTTCGCCAGCAGGCGTATCATCTCGTGGCGACTTGCCAGATGCTGATCGAGATCCCGGAAATCCGCACGCAGATTCTGCAGATGGGCCTTGTGATAGATGAGCGCGGTGCGGTCCAGTACCAGCGGCAGATTGAGGGCGACCGAGATCAACAAGGGCACCAGGCCGAACACCAGGAGCAGGACCAGGATTTGACTGCGAAGCTTCACGTCGGCCGCGGTTACCTATTGCGAATCGGAAAACTCGGGGGACAAGACTTAGAGGCTGTCTAAAAACTCAAACCATGCCGTGCGGTCCAGGTTAGCCATGGTCCTACAAGGCTGGCTACGGCCCAAAGCCCCTCGCCCCTGGCGGGAGAGGGGTGGCAGGGAGAGAGGGAATCGATGGTTTCACTTCTGATACGGTTAATGACTCCATACCAAACAAAATCAATGGGTTAGTTTTTAGACAGCCTCTTACCGTTTGACAAGTCTACCTTGTCTCACTAGGATGGCAGATTCAATTCGGCCGGATCGGGTTACGCCCTTCCGGACCACCTGCCGAGGTGGCGGAATTGGTAGACGCGCTAGTTTCAGGTACTAGTGGGCGAAAGCCCGTGGAGGTTCAAGTCCTCTCCTCGGCACCATCTCACCTTCCCCCCTTCCCGAACAGCAGAACCTTGCGACCCTCGCTTTAAGCGCCATCGCCTCAAGCGGGAGGGATGTGGGGCGATGTGGCAGGAGTAGTCTTGCCGAATCCCCCTCATCGTCAGCCGAATATCGTAACCCTGGGCAAGCTCCCTCCGGGCCTGATGTGTAAACAGGTCACGGTCATGAATCCACCAGCAAAGCGCCCCGAGATGCCACCAGACGAACTGCGGCATTCACCCTGCATGGGAATCAGGGACAAATCTCCATGGCGGGACCTAGTGAGTTAAGCACTATGACACGCCCGCACTAAGACGATGATAACGATCTATCACCACATCCATCGTACCCGACTCAACCAACTTCCCTTCATGCAGACAAATTCCATCAACACATAAAGCATTCAATGTTTGAAGATCATGCGAAACAACAACCAATGTACCTCCCTTTTCCGTATACTCATGAAGATATCTCGAGCATTTAGCCTGAAAGCTCGCGTCACCGACAGCTAGCACTTCATCGATGAGTAGAACATCACTCCGGGCATGTACTAGTACCGCAAACGCAAGCCTGGCGGACATACCCGAGGAATAGGTTCGCAGGGGGTGGTCAATCGCCGCCCCCAGCTCGGAGAAATCTACAATCGCATCGAATACGCGATGGATTTCATTGATCCTCATCCCCAGTATTGATCCATTCAAAAAGATATTCTCTCGACCCGTCAGGTCAGGATGAAAACCTGACCCCAATTCAAGCATAGCGCCGATCTTTCCCCGCCTGGTAATTGTCCCTGCATCGACATTGAGCGTTCCAAGAAGAAGGTTCAGGAGAGTACTCTTACCTGTACCATTATGCCCGATAATTCCCAAAGAGCGACCAGCATCTATGGAAAAACTGATATCCCGTAGCACCCATTCACGAGAGAATCGACCCTCGGTGCGTGCACGCCCACCTACTATCCACTCCTTGATTCCCAACTGCGGATGATTATTGTATGTTTTCCATACGTTTTTTACTTCGATCATCTTCATCAGACCAACTCGGCAATTTTGGAGGACAAACGTCGGTAAATCCATATGGCAAACAAACTAAAAACCACAATCCATAACAACAGGTTAAAAACGTACTGGGCTGGAAGAACCTCACCAGCGAATACTGTACGCCAGCTTTCAATCAACCAGTAGATCGGATTGGACCGGAAGTAAACTTGATACTGCACCGGAACCATCGATAACGGGTATACAATGGGTGTAGCAAAGAACAGCATCGAGAACAGAATACCCACGACATACTGGATATCACGAACATAGACATTCAGCACGGCACCGATTACCGTTAAAGGGAAAACAAATAGCACCTGCAAAAACAACATCAGACCTATCTGCCAAGTCTGCATAATCGGGTTGCCTTCACCGCCAGTAAGAAAAACGAATAAGAAAACAACAGGTATTGCGAATATAAAATGAACCATCTCCTGTATAACATTGCTTAAGGGCAGTATAACCTTTGGTAACCTGACCCTGCGCACGAGAGATACATTATTCGTATAGCTTCCCGTTCCCTGCGTAACCGACTGACTCAACCATGCCCAGGGAAACATAGCCGTCAGAATAAAGATCGAATAATTTTCCATCTCTATTCGCATAATAAATTTAAATGCCAGCCAATAAATAAAAGCAAACGCCAATGGATTTGCAATTGCCCACAGATAACCGAAAAAACTTCGCTTATAACGAACCTTGAGTTCTTTCAAGACAAGCAGGTAAAGCAGCTCAATCGCCTGTAGGAGTGTATCTTTTATATGTACCATTATCTGAAGTTTTCTGAATAGAGAACGCCCAGCCTGACGCCTCCGGAATTCGGCATGAATCCCTCGGAACGGCATAGAGATTGTTCTCTACTCAACCTGAAAATAAGATGAATCGTTGCTCGTTTGTTTTCATTATCTTGTAAGTTTTCAGAAAATCTCTGAAATTCGTGATATCAACTGATCGTTATTTCGGGAGGCAATTGAATTATATTTTTCTGTCTTTTCTCTGACAAACTCCCGCGCCGAGTTACAATCTTCCCACAAACCAATGATATGTTCCAGGGTATCGACACCATGATACACAAGACATATATCCTCTATCGGACTCTGACCAAAGTAATGTGTAATAATGGGTATATTGCCATCCACCTGTAAGGCTCTGTAAATGCGCGTAGGACTGGAATAGGGCCACCTCCTGGTCTGAGGGGGATGCAACGAAAATGCCGCGCGTTTCCGTCTAACATTCCGACGGCTTACTTGCTGGTGCAAAGAGTTCAGGAAGTAGTCCGCATCCTCCACTCCCGCATCACGCTCCCAGCCAATAAACCTCACAAGTGGGAAAAAATGGCGTAAACCATAAATAATGATTTCTCGATTAACTTTCTTAACCCATTTCCGTCTGTACGGACTCACAGTGCCCGTTATTTCAATCCCTTTATCCTTATTGACAAACAAATGATTTAACACGTGTTTGACGTCGAATTCCGGATAAATCACCCCGCCATATCTATTATCCTCCTCTTCAACCAGCCCTCTCTTTATCATTTGCGACCATATATTCTCGTGACTGGTAATGATAAAATCCGCATACTGTAGATTATTCACAAGTCCATGATAGCGGATATGGCAATAAGTAAGGCGATAAACTTTCCTCCGGGATATCTCAATCGAATCGGTAACGCCTTCGAGTGACCGTCGGGGTAAAGTATCTTGCCTCACTCTCAGGACAAGATACTTTATCCTAAGGGCAAGATACTTTATCCTAAGGGCAAGATACTTTATCCCAAGGGAAAAGCCTATCATTAAGAGGAACGGGAAATAGCCAAACAGCACCGCCCAATCTTTGATACCCGGTGAGGGAAGCTCCTTTCTCTTGATCAATAATACGACATTGATCAATGCGATAAGCGCCGAGCTGCCAATACCTTCAAAATGATTTAGCGACTCCACGCCCCACTGTTTCTCAACAAACTCAGTTAAAACAAAAATCAGAGGGGTATTCGGATTCTTTTTTCTGAATTCCAGAAGTTTCCTGTTCTCCAGGTAGTTCGTAAATTCATCGATTACTATATTCGGTATCCCCGGAACATACCTGGTCGATATCCGGCACTCATATCCATGCCGAGACAACACGTTTTTGAGGATTACCAAGTATTCCTCAATTCCATCTTTCTTGCCATGATTGCCGATGTAGACGTTTACAGCTTGACTTGTAGAATGCATTTATCTTTTCTCTTGAGGATACTCAGCTGATATTCATCCTTCATTTCGGTCTTTCATTCAACCGAGCAGACCGAAGCAGCGACTGCGAATAAGGTTCGGCATAGGCAAACTGAAGGTTCCTCCCATCTTGGTGGAAAAAACAGCCATTGGGGCCACCGCGCGGGTAAGATAACAGAATGAGCATCATCTCAACCACGGTATAAGGACTGACTGAGGATCCCTGGTTCATTTCGGTCCTGGCTTCTCCCGGTACCAGAGCATTGATCTGGAAATCCCTGTCGGGATATGCCGCCTCGCACTCTGCCGCGAAAGATGCCGCAAGGTTATTCATTGCGGCCTTGGACACATTGTAAATTCCGAAACCGGGCGTGAACGCCCAGCCCGCTTCGGAAGTCATGAAAACCACACGGCCACCATTCCCTTTCAACATCAAAGGCAATGCCTGCTGTGTCACCAACCATTGTGCGTCGACATTAGTAAGTATAAGCGCCCGCCATTCATCCCAGCTTGCGTTGAGCAATGGGTATTGATATTTACCCCCTTGCGGTAAGGCTGCGTTGTTTACCAGACCGAACAGCGGCTCATCATAAGAAGCCATCTCGGCGACAATCCGGTTGACGCTCTCCGGTGAGGTAATGTCCGCAACCAATGGTACCAGCAGGGAAGTGTCAATTCCCAGCCTACACCCTTCCGCGACAGTCTCCTGCAGTTTAGTCTCTCGCCGGCCTGTCAGGTAAACACGTCCCCCTGCTGCTGCAAGCGCAAGCGAGATACATTGCCCGTATCCCGTACCCGCCCCGGTCACCCAGAAATTTCTTCCGGCAAGATGTGCCCACCGTTCCGCTGACAAGCCAAAACGGTGGGCACACCAATCTTCCGGGTGGCGGCTCGCTTGCATGTCCGGCCGATCGGATGCCGGGTGAGCGCTATTAACCCCTAGCGTGTCCGGCTTGAACTTAGTCCAAAATTTCGTTTTCCACCACATCACTGGATGCATCACGGATTACTCCCGGCATTTCCATGATGTCTACTTCCATAAGATCGATCTCGCCAAGCACTTGCGGAATACCGTATACCCAACCCTCGAAAGAGACGATATTGTAACCCTCAAGGCTGCCAAAAGTACCGGTAACTTCGAGTACCCATCTGATGGTCCGCTACCCTTACCAGCGGAGGATATTTTGGCTTTACCATGAGTTGCACTCTTGCCCCCGTCGCCCAATAGCTCGTCGAGCCTGCCCATGAGAACCTTGAGGTTTCTTGAAACCAATACGCCAGGTAGAGCTGCCACCGCACCCGACCTCCAGTTGATAAACACCCCCTGGGGCAGCGCATAATAGGCACCGTCGAACTTGACAATGTTGTAATTCTCGATCGTCCACATCGATTCGGGCACCGCTCCCTCGGAAATAACACCGATGATGTGCATTCCCTTTTTTATAGCCTGCCGGAATTTGACTGCGTCCTTTTCACGTAGCGCATAGTACCGATCATCGAATTCAACAACGACTGGTCTGAACTCGAGCGGTCTACTCGCTAGAGTGCCACAAAAGCTACCGGCACGGTAATAGGCACCCTGTTCCCGCTGCTTTTTCTGGAAACCGTAATGACCCCTGGAATTTGCCCAGTTTGTGGAATCCTCAAGCATGCCCATCAGGTCACTTTCGCTGGTTGCACGGACAATACCCTCACTGCGGGACATATCATAGGAGGTGAGATCCACTTCTCCCAAGAGGTTTGGTATGGCATAAAACCACCCGAGATAATAGACAATTCTATGCGTGCTGGTAACACGGATTTGTTGCGGAGGCTCAACCTCGATTACAGGTTCATCGGTAGAGGAAACCACTTCAAGATTGAAAGTCTTGCATGCCGGCTTTTGCTCGGTCAACAGCTCCTCGGTTGGTTGCCGCAATTCTTCACGTCCGGCCTCATGAACCACCGTTTCCTCAGATGCTAACTGCTCAGTCGCCGTGTCACCACCCGCCCGCATTTTGTCCCTTGCCTGCTTGACGTCTTCGATCACCCTCTGAGCCCATGCCCCAATCGGGAAACCCGCATCATAAAGCGCAATTACGATTTTTTCAAAACGCTCCTTTCTGACCTGAGCATCAATATAGGGTTCAGTGCTGTACCATTTATCGGCCGGCATGGCGCGCGGAAATTCATTGTATAATTTCTCCTTAGGTTCCCTGAATACGATTTTGTAACGGTCGGGATCTATCCAATAGACACTCCCATTAACCATAATCAAGGGGTTTATATTCGCCAGCCGGCCGATATATTGTTGATTTCGGATAATCAGTTTGATACCTTCGTCTACATCCTGATCGGTCTCGCCAGGCACACCAATCACCCAGTTGACCTCGGTGTAAATACCCGCCTCCCAGCAATCCTTCAGATTCTGTGACACCATCTCGACGGTGTAGCCCTTCTTCTGCAAGCGTAGCGTATTTTCTGAGAATGCGTCGACACCGAAGCGCAATGCAACCACGTTTGCCGCCCTGAGTTTATCGAAAAATGCTCGTGTACTTTTCTTGTGTATGCGTAATTGGCCCGTCAGCTTGGCTTTTTTATGCAAACCACGGCGTATGACTTCATCACAAATTTCGATCACCTTCTCCGGCATGCCGTTAAGGTCGCTTTCATTGAACATGAACAAGTAGCAACCTTGATCGATCAACCACTGGAGTTCATCGACAAAGTTTGGCGCGGAGCGAATCCGCCAGAAGAATCGTTCGGCACAAAAGGTACAACGCGACCAACGACAACCACGGCTTGCAATGATGGGAGTCAACTGGTAACCGTTGTAATTACGGTAAATTTCCAGGTCATCAAACCACTCGTACTTGGGGAATTCGATCTGGTCTATATTATGGGCTACCGGCCCTGGAATATACTGGTAATCCGATGTGTCAAATTGGGACAGCACACCAGGCTGATTAAATGGTTTTTCACCGCTGGCAATCGCTTCCACTACCGGACCTATCGTCAGTTCAGCCTCCCCGATAAACATGTAGTCACACTCTGGAAAAGCGCGGAGCCCAATGTCGGGGTTGTAACAACTATACCCACCGACAATGATGGTAATTCCCGGTAGATACCGTTTTATCTTTTTTACGACCTGACGGGAAAACGCCTCGTTACATTGCTGAATCGACAGGCCCAGCATCTTAGGCTTTGCCCTGATGATGGCATCCACGATTTCATCTATGAGTGGATTAAAGAATTCCAAGACTTCATTGTTGTCTTCACGGAAGGACTCGTGCTCGGATCCAAGAGTCCAGAAATCATAATTCTCTGCAAGCCAGGGATCAGTCGGAACCTCGGTTCCACTAGGAAAAACAATTTTGCCACCCATATCGAACAGGCGGTGGATATGGTAGCGATGGTACACAATGACATCCAGGTCAAGTGTCTGAAAATTAATGGATGTTTTCTTCAGCGCATTATGAACATAACCCAAACCATTGGGCATCATTGAAAGATTACGCGCGGGGCAATCGATCAACAGCAGATCCATTCCTTCCTTGAAGGCGATCTCGGGGATATCGATCGGATAAATATTCTGTTCGATCGATACCCATGCCCGCTCCGGAATCACATCCGGCGCCAGATTCCACAAGATATCCGGCTCAATGACGTTCACCATACCTGGCAAGCGTCTTTTCATCTGCATGCGTGTGAAGGCCAGGGACTCGCACAAGAAAACATCCGTTACTTCGGGCGGCAGGTTCTGTGGACTCACGCATTCAATTCCGGGTAGTCCTAAAATCTGTAGGATGGGGCGCGAGACCACGCTAGGCTTTGCCTGTCCTATCATCCTATAGATC
>JAIZWN010000011.1 GCA_020443945.1 Candidatus Thiosymbion ectosymbiont of Robbea hypermnestra
CGTATCGGTTCACTGATGCGGTTCGTTTCACTCACCGCATCCTACGCGAGTTACCCGCAATCTAAAGGGAAACGAGGCACTAGAAGCTGTCTAAAAATTCAAATCATGCCGTGCGGTCCAAGTCAGCCCCGGTCCTACAAGGCTGGCTACGGCCAAAAGCCCCTCTCCCGGTGGGAGAGGGAGAGTAAAACCGTCGCTTTCGAGCCTTTCCTGCCGGCTTTTTCCGGCAAGTGGGGACCGTGAAAACCCACATGCGAGCTTTTGCCCTATCCCCGATTTTGAATCCGCGGATTCAAAATCACAGTAGGATGGGCAAAGCGAAGCGTGCCCATCAAATCCGGCTTTCGGTTAGGAATTGATGGGCACGCGCGCTTCGTGCCTCCAATAAACCATCATGACTCGGAAATCTTCGTAGCCTGACCGCAACCCCGAACCAGCCTGCCGGACGCTGGCTTTGCCCATCCTACCAACTTATTGCAAAATTCTAATAGTACAGGATTAACAGGATTTTCTTAGATTTTCAGGATTTTTTTACGGTGGGTAATCTACTGACCAAGAACAGCGAAATTCGGGGGTTGTTCTGGGACTTGTTGAAACTGGTCAATTCTGGACACAGTGTCACCGTGCGGCGAACGTTCAGAACCCACAAAAAATAATCTTGTTAATCCTGTACGATTGGAAGACAGCACGAACCACGAAGAATTGCTCGACCCGTCAGCGGTGGTGCCGTAACTTTGTTATCCTTGGCGATATACACTGAATCCCGGAAACAACAAAGTTAGAACACTACCCAAAAAGCTTTGCGTCCTTTGCGCCTTTGCGGTTCAAACTATATCCGCCGGTAGCCGGTAGCCGGTAGCCGGTAGCCGGTAGCCGGTAGCCGGTAGCTATTTTCCCAACCTACCTGCACTGTAACCTATAACGATCCTCTCAAGCGGACAGATCACTTGAACCCAGCCTCGGACCCAGAATTCCAAATACAACCCGGCGGTAGACTGCGCGGGCGCATCCGGGTGCCTGGAGACAAGTCGATCTCCCACCGGGCGCTCATGCTCGGGGCCATCGCCGAGGGGATCACGCAAGTCTCGGGGTTCCTGGAGGGCGAGGACAGCCTGGCGACCCTGCGCGCCCTGCGCGCCCTGGGGGTTCCCATCGAGGGACCGGACGAGGGGCGGGTACGGATCCAGGGGGTGGGGCTCCGGGGCCTGCGCGCCCCGTCCTCGGACCTGGACCTCGGCAACTCCGGCACCTCCCTGCGGCTACTCTGCGGCCTGCTGGCCGGCCAGCCCTTTGCCACAACCCTGGTGGGCGATCCCTCCCTGAGCCGACGACCCATGCGGCGGGTCACGGACCCCCTGCGGCAAATGGGCGCCCGCATCCAGACCACGGACCGGGGCACCGCGCCCTTGCGCATCACCCCGGTCGCCGGGCTGGAGCCCATCGACTACCGGATGCCGGTAGCCAGTGCCCAGGTAAAATCCTGCCTGTTGCTGGCCGGGCTCTATGCCGGGGGCGAGACCTGCGTCACGGAGCCGGCGCCCAGCCGGGACCATACCGAGCGGATGCTCGCGGCCTTTCGCTATCCGGTGCGTCGCGCCGGGTCGCGGGTCTGTGTCACGGGGGGCGGGCGATTGACCGCCTGCCGGCTCGAGCTCCCGGGGGACCTCTCCTCCGCCGCCTTTTTTCTGGTAGGGGCCAGCATCGCCCCCGGCTCGGACCTGACCCTGGAGCAGGTGGGCGTGAATCCGACCCGCATCGGCGTGCTGAACATCCTGCGCGCCATGGGCGCGGACATCACACTCACGAATCCACGGAACCTCGGTGGCGAGCCGGTGGCGGATGTACGGGTACGCTCGGCCCCCTTGCGGGGTATCGTGATCCCGCGCGACCAGGTGCCGTTGGCAATCGACGAGTTTCCGGCCCTGTTCATCGCCGCCGCCTGTGCCCGAGGCAAGACCCTACTCACCGGCGCGGAAGAACTGCGGGTCAAGGAGAGCGATCGGATTCGGGTCATGGCGGAGGGCCTCGCGGCCCTCGGGGTGGCGGTCGCGCCCCGCGCCGACGGCATCGAAATCACCGGCGGCGACTATGGCGGGGGCCAGGTAGACAGCGGCGGCGACCACCGGGTCGCCATGGCCTTCGCCATCGCGGCGTTGCGGGCCGGGGAGCCGGTCGGGGTCCGAAACTGCGCCAATGTAAACACCTCCTTTCCCGGCTTCGCGGCGCTGGCCGCCGGGGTCGGACTCGGCATCCAAGAAATCCGACTATGACCCGACTGGCGCTGATCCGCCTATTTCGGTGCATTAGCCCATTTTGTATGGCGTGATAACGTGGCGAGAAACTCGAAAATCGAGTGGACCCATCACACCTTCAACCCCTGGTGGGGCTGTACCAAGGTGTCGGATGCCTGTAAGCACTGCTACGCCGAGGTTTGGGCTCGGCGCCTCGGTTGGAATCTATGGGGGCCAGACAGCAGGCACCGTTTTTTCACCCAAGCGCACTGGAATAATCCAATCAACTGGAACCAGGAAGCGGCCCGTGAAGGAAAGCGCCGGCGGGTATTTTGTGCCTCGATGGCCGACGTGTTCGAGGATTGCCGCGATCTCGACCCTTGGCGTGATCGGTTGTGGCACTTAATCGGAGCTACACCTCAGCTTGACTGGCTATTGTTGACGAAGCGCCCGGAACGCATCAGCGATCTGGCCCCATGGAGAGAAAATTGGCCGGCCAACGTGTGGCTCGGCACCACGGCGGAAGACCAGTACTGGGCCGAGGTTCGCATTCCTCATCTGATAGATCACCCGGCGGTGGTACGCTTCGTCTCCTGTGAGCCACTGCTCGGCGCACTCGATCTCGGCGTATGGACCCGCAGTGGCGGTCTGCACTGGGTGATTGCCGGCGGCGAGAGCGGTCCGAGGGCACGACCGATGAATCCGATCTGGGCCCAGGCGCTACGTGATCAATGCGCTCGTGACGGTGTCGCCTTCCACTTCAAACAATGGGGACACTGGTGTCCGGCCGAACAAAACAGATCCGGCATCCGAACCGTCGTTTTGAAGGATACCCATGGCAACAATCTGCAGCTAGTGGCAGCCGGTAAGAAAGCTGCCGGGCGACACCTCGACGGACGGTGCTGGGACCAGTTCCCCCGATCACCATGAGAAAGTGAGATGAGTGGAAAGCAATTAGGGTTTGATGGCGAAGGGTTCAAAGTACCCGATCTGGATCAACCGCCGGAGATTTTGTTCAAAACCCTGAAGTCACCACTTTGGTCCGAGCACAAAGCAAAACTCATAGAGCGCTATCTTTACTACTTTGTTCAAATCACGCATCACGGTACCTACATCGACGGCTTTGCGGGTCCACAAACGTCCGAGGCCCCAGATGCATGGGCCGCCAAGCTGGTCATCGAAAGTCGCCCACGTTGGCTCCGCAAGTTCTTCCTCTGCGATCTGGGCACAAAACAGGTTGAGGCCCTTGAACGTTTGGTCACGGAGCAACCCCCGCGCGATAAAGCCAGGAAGGAACCAAAACGTGAGTTCAAGATCCGACGCGGGGACTTCAACGAGGAGGTTGCAATCCTACTGAATTCCGGGTGGGTGCCGGACACCCAAGCGGCCTTTTGCCTGCTGGATTAGAGAACTTTCGAGTGTCATTGGAAAACGGTCGAGACCCTGGCGCAATACAAGCGCTCCAGGCGCAAGATCGAGCTTTTCTACTTTTTGGCTCAGGGTTGGTTAGACCGGTCGTTCTCGGCACTCAAGGATGAACAACTTGCAGCGCGGTGGTGGGGTGGTGATGATTGGCAGCAACTCGATAAATGTAACAGCCTGGATCGAGCAAGGATTTTTTGCGATCGACTCAAGGCGCTCGGCTATCACTACGTGCATCCATGGCCGATCTTCGAGCAAGAGGGAGGTGGCGGACGCCTGATGTACCACATGATCCACGCGACCGATCACCAGGAGGCCCCTAAGCTTATGGCACGAGCCTATAACAAGGCCCTGGAGATACCCGAACCACCGGAACAGCTGGAGCTTTTGTTTCAGCAGCAAGGTATAACTCTATAGATTGTAGGGTCCGCTGTGCGAACCGCGTGGATGTTGCCGCCGTTTAACTTACTGAAAAACAGCCGGTTAGCGTCAAATGTCAACACGCCCTAAGCATTATCCGATTTTGATCCGCACGCAATGCACTGTCCGGGTATCGCTGAGCCGGGTTCCCGCCGGATAGGCGCGGGCGCACTCGGGTCCGGTCTCCGGGCAGCGGGGGTGGAAGTGACAGCCTGGGGGTGGCTGGGAGGGAGAGGGCATGTCTCCTTCGAGCCGGATGATCTCGCGGCGACGGTCCCGGTCGATCACGGGGACGGCGGAGAGCAGGGCTCGGGTGTAGGGGTGGCGGGGGTCGTCCAGGATTTCGGTGACGGTGCCGCGTTCGACGATGCGGCCCAGGTACATGACGGCTACCTGGTGGGCCAGGTAGGAGACCACGGAGATGTTGTGGGTGATGAAGAGGTAGCTCAGGCCCAGGTCGCTTTGGAGCTGCTTGAGCAGGTTGAGGATCTGGGCCTGGACGGAGACATCCAGGGCGCTGGTAGGCTCGTCGCAGACGATAATCCTGGGTTCCACCGCCAGGGCGCGGGCGATGCAGATGCGTTGGCGTTGCCCGCCCGAGAATTCGTGGGGGTAGCGGTCCGCGGCCTCGGGGGATAGGCCGACCCGGTCCAACAGGGCGCGCACGCGCGCCAGCCGCTTGGCCCGGTTGGGCTCGAGGCCCAGGGCCTGGAGGCCCTCGCCCACGATGTCGCCTACCAGCATCCGGGGGTTCATGGCGGCGAAGGGGTCCTGGAAGATGATCTGCAGGTCCTTGCGGTAGCCGCGCAGGGCCCGACCACCGAGCCGGGTCAGCTCGGTGCCGTCGAAGCGCACCGTCCCGCCGGTGGTGGGGATGAGCCGGAGCAGGCCCTTGCCCACGGTGGTCTTGCCGCAGCCGGATTCGCCCACCAGGGCCAGGGTCCCGCCCGCCCGCAGGTCCAGGGAGACCCCATCCACGGCCTTGACCTGACCCACGACGCGGCGAAAGACGCCCTGGTGGATGGGGAAGTGGACCTTGAGGTCCGCCACCCGGAGCAGGGTCTCGCCGATCCGGTCGGGATGGATGGCGCCTTGGGCCACCGAGTCTTCGGAACCCGCGTCCGCGGTCGGCTCGCCCTTTTCCCACAGGTAGCAGCGCACCTGGTGTTCCGGGATAGGGGTATGCCACGGGGGTTCCCGCTCCCGGCAGCGGTCCATGACCCGGTCGCAACGGTCGGCGAAGCGGCAGCCCGTGAACAACCGGTCCAGCGGTGGCACCCGGCCCGGAATGACCGCCAGGCTGCCGGCGCGCTTTTCGGGCGTCGGCAGGCTCGCCATGAGCTTGCGGCTGTAGGGATGGGCCGGGCGGGCGAAAAATTCGGCGACGGTGGCCGTCTCCAGGATGCGCCCGGCGTACATGACGGCGAGCCGATCCGCCGTCTCGGCCACCACGCCCAGGTCGTGGGTAATGAGGAGCACCGCCAGGCCGGTCTCACGTTGCAGGCCCTTGAGCAGCCGCAGGACCTGGGCCTGTATGGTGACGTCCAGGGCCGTGGTGGGCTCGTCGGCGATCAGGAGCTCCGGCCTCCCCGCCAAGGCCATGGCGATCATGACCCGCTGCTTCATGCCGCCGGAGAGCTGGTGGGGATACTCGCCGCTCCGCCGTTCCGGGTCCGGAATGCCGACCGCGTCCAAAAGCTCCAGCACGCGCCGGGGGACCCGGCCGCGGGAGCGGTCCTCATGCAGGCGCACCGCCTCGGCGATCTGCCGTCCCACCGTCAGCACCGGGTTGAGGGAGGTCTGGGGCTCCTGGAAGATCATCGCCAGGCGTCCGCCCCTGACCCCGCGCATGGCGCTCTCCGGCAGCGCCAAGAGCTCGGTGTCCCCGAGCCGCACGCGGCCCTCGACGATGCGCCCGGAGGGCGGCAGCAGCCGCATCAGGGAGAGGGCCGTCATGGATTTGCCGCAACCGGACTCCCCGAGCAGGGCGAAGGTCTCGCCCCGGCGAAGCGCCAGGTCCACCCCGTCCGCCACCCGCACGGGCCGGTCTTCGGAACCCAGGTGGGTGGTCAGCCCCCGGACCTGGAGCAGAGGACTAGTACCCCATTTCACCTTATTTTACATCCTCTTAAGCCCCCAAACGCGCCAAGGCGCAGCACACAAGAATAGCTTAAACTGTGTAACCTCGCCTTGGCGCGTTTGGGGGGCTCCCTGTGGGCGCGACAAAAGCTGCCAGCTGCGTCGTTGCGCGAGCTGGAAAGAGGGCTGGCGATTCCTGCGCTCGCGCGCCTCGCATCCGGTCGCTTCTCGCCGCGCTGAGAACACAAAATAAGGTGAAATGGGGTGCTAGTCATCTCGATCGAAGCTATCGGCTATACGAAAAACGGCCTGACGATTGCGTGTACCCGGACGGCAAAAAGCCGCCCGTTCCTCGCGCGGCGGCTATAATGGCTTTGCAATGAATTACACCACGATATCGACAAAACTGGTTGCTTGCGGATGTCGGCTGTCAGGGTCCAGGCTGCCATCCCGCACCAATTGGATCGTCGATAGGCCTACCGATTTGGCCGCATCCAGCTCTTGGTCTATATCGGACAGGAACATGATTTCCGCGGCTCGGTGTCCGATATGCTCAGCAATGGCTACATAGGACTTCGGGTCGGTCTTCACACCGATGTTGGTATCGAAATAACCACTGAAGAGCGGCGTCAAATCACCATATTCGGTATGTGCAAAAATCAGCTTTTGCGCATAAACCGAACCAGAAGAAAAGATGTATAAATCGATTCCCGATTCATGCCAATCCTTGAGTTTTTCGTAGGCATCCGCATACAGGTGCCCATAATAATCTCCGCTTTGGAACCCGCTTTCCCAGATATAACCCTGGATGGCCTTTAATGGGGTGATTTTTTTATCTTCATCGATCCATCTCTCAAGCTGCGTAATCATGGCCTGAAGTGTCGCATCCGGACATTGCATTACCCGCTTTACATCGTCCAGTAACGGCGCAATTGCAGGGTTATTGGAATTTTCCCTGACATACGCTGACATATGCCGACGCGCATAGGGAAATAAAGTATCCTTGACAAAACTCAAGGAAGTTGTGGTACCTTCAATATCACAGACGATAGCCTTGGTCATCGCTTAAGCCTCGACAAGTTGATCGTAAACGGGAGTTGTATCTATCTCTTGGGAGCCTTGAAAAATGGCGGGGCATCCCCGCCCCGCGCGGGCACCTTGAATTTCTCAAGGCACCCTCTTCTCGACCTTGCAATTCTGCCCACAAAGAGTCTATGGCCCCGATGAGTAGTTATTCAGAGATACAGTTCAACAAACTCGCCGAAGATATCGTAGCGGTTGCGCACCGCCTCTATTCTCGAGGGTGGTCGCCTGCCACGAGCAGTAACTATTCGGCTCGACTTTCCGAAAAGGCCTGTGCCATTACTATTTCAGGTAAAGACAAAGGGCAACTCACAAAAGATGATGTGATGGTAGTCGATATAAACGGCAAGCCTTTGACAGAGGGGAAACCTTCGTCCGAAACGCTCTTACATACCTCACTTTATCAGTACAGTGAAGACATCAAGGCCATTCTGCATGTCCACTCGGTCGGCAGCACTGTTCTCGGTATGCTTCTCGAGGATCAAGACGAGCTGATTCTCAAAGGTTACGAAATTCTGAAAGCCTTCAGGGGCATCACGACTCATCAAACAACCATGAAGGTGGCTATCTTCGAAAACACCCAAGTGTTGTCTCAACTGGCTCAAGAGGTTATTGAAAAGCTGAAACAACAAAGCGATCCCTGTTTTGGTTACCTGATACGTGGTCATGGGCTCTATGTATGGGGGGCTGACCTTCCTGAATGCTTCCGCCATTTAGAGACCTTTGAGTATTTATTCCAGTGTGAACTGGAACGGAAAAAAATAGAGGTATTAGAGTTGTACCGCCCGAAATACTATTCGGGTATAATAGCTATTTAGGTTTATGATGCAAAAGGTTGTTCAAGCTCATGATGTATGAAAAGTTCAAAAACCTTACCATCGATCGGAGCATAAAAGCCATCATCGGTATGAGC
>JAIZWN010000012.1 GCA_020443945.1 Candidatus Thiosymbion ectosymbiont of Robbea hypermnestra
CGTATCGGTTCACTGATGCGGTTCGTTTCACTCACCGCATCCTACGCGAGTTACCCGCAATCTAAAGGGAAACGAGGTACTAGCCCTGTGGGTCGGGCAAAGCCCGTAGCTGGGCAAGGTCCCCGCAAGGCAGACGCCCATCGGGATGGGATAAAGGTAGCGGTCATGCTCTACACGATCGTAGCGGAGAACTTCCTCAGCCTGGAAAAGGTCAAGGTCGATCTTGGCCGCCTCAATGTACTGGTGGGTCCGAATGGCGCGGGAAAGACCAATCTTCTGCGCGTCATTCAGTTTCTCGGCGACACGGCCCGTATGGACCTGGCCCCCGCTATCGAGCAATATGGCGGGTTCGACGAGCTCTTTTTCAGGGGAAAGGCTGCCAAGCGTACCGCGAGTATTCGTTTAGGGATTCATGCCCGAATTACGCGATACGCCGGCCCCACCGCCCCCGACGAATACACCCTGACCTTTTGGCAGCAGAGTCTCGGAGAAGGTAATGAAGGTGCGCCGAGATTGCTGCAACGCTATGAGACTTTCAAATTCAAACGGATCCGGGGGCAAGAGCGAAGGATCCATGTAAAGGGATCTCGGGTTGAAATTTCGGAGGAGAAAAAAAGCGGTAGACCGCCCCACTTCACAATGTCCGCCAAATCCTCGGGGCTCTCGACCCTTCGACGTTTGAGCAAATCCCAGGGGGCCGAACAGGTCGATGAGCTGGCGCGGCTTTTCGAATCATTCCGGGTCTTCGAGCCCAATGTCGATCAGGCGCGTATACCTTCCGATGTCCCCAGCCAGGGGCCAGTCCAGCTGGATCCGGACGCCGCCAACCTCGCCACATTCGTCGCCTGGCTGTCGGAGCAACACCCCGCTACCTTCGCGCTCCTGGAGGACGACCTTCGCTACATGGTGCCGGGGTTGGCGCGACTGCACCTGGCACCCATCGGGGGCGGCAGCCAGGCGGTTGCAATCCGGTTGGAAGAGACGGCGCTTCGTGGACAAACCCCACTGTCCTCGGCGTCGTTCGGCACCATACGCGCCTTATCCCTCCTGGCGATGCTGCATGACCCGAATCCTCCCAGGCTTACCTGTGTCGAGGAGCTCGATCATGGCTTGCATCCCTATGCGTTGGACCGGATCGTCGAGCGTCTGCGCGACGCGAGCAGAAAAACGCAGATTCTGGCGGCCACCCATTCGCCGGCATTGGTGAATCGTCTGAAACCGGACGAATTGATCGTGTGCGAGCGTGATCCCGATACGGGAGTTTCTCGTATCCCGGCGATTCCCCCGAATGGTGTCCACTCCGCCGTCGTTCCGGCAGGGAGTGCCGGAACCCAGACCACAGGGAGGTGAAAATTCTCCTGAGGCATTGGGTCAGAACGGGAATTCTTCCCCGGTGGGGAAAGGAATAAACCCTGACTTCCGGGCTGTTTTCCAATCGTACAGGATTCACAGGATTTTCAGGATTAACAGGATATTGTTATCGATTATTCAAAAAAATAATCCTGTCAATCCTGGTCATCCTGTTAATCCTGTCCTATTGGCGGTTGGCACTGCGATTATATCGACAGTTACCGTAGGGTCCGCTGTGCGGACCTTCTCAATGTCAACATCCCCGAGTACCTCGCTTCCCCTTATTTTGCGGGTAACTCGCGTAGGATGCGGTCAGTGAAACGAACCGCATCAGTGAACCGATACGCAGCCGATGCGGTTCGCTTCGCTCACCACATCCTACAATCGAGAGCCGTGTGGTTCCGGGCCTCCGCGCAGAGGGTGCAAAAGTTGGACCTCACAGGTTCCGGCAATCCCTGCCGGAATGACGGCCAACGGGCACCTTACCCATGACCCACGATCCCTTTGTGGCTTGGTGT
>JAIZWN010000013.1 GCA_020443945.1 Candidatus Thiosymbion ectosymbiont of Robbea hypermnestra
TGCATTGCCATTAACAAAACAACTTGACCCACGAGGTTATCATCTCTAGTATTCATCGGAAATAAGATTCTCAAGAATCGCTCTCCGTTCTTAACTTATTTTTGCTTCCTGACTGTCCAACGGTTGGGGTCCACCTCATTATTCTCCCGGCACCTGGTGTGACGATTAATGCATTCTGGAACTCTCGATAGCTTTCTTCATCCATCAGACCATTGATTTTTCTAGTAAATGTTGGAGTTTCGATGATAACCATAGCACATCGGCGCGAAGCGCAAGTAACCGTTCAGCCCCCCGGATCTCGATCTCAGAAACCGGAAACCATGAGGTTATCCTCGCATCGAGCCGGAATCCAAAGAGGGGGCTGAACGGTTAAGGTTAAGGCAAATCAGATCTCCCCATCAACCACTGGTCTACGGCGTAGGCGCATTAGCGGCCTTCGCGGATGGCCCAGACAACCAGGGATTGACCGCGGTGCCTATCGCCGGCAGCGAATACGCTGGGGATGGAGGTATGGTAGGGTGTCGGGGCCTTCGGTCAACCCCTTGACATTGCCGCGTCCGTCGAGTTCGATACCCTAAACAAGATGGGTGTCTTTGTTTGTCCGCGTGCAGGGCAGTGTGCATGGTTATCGCTGCGGCAAGATACGTTGTCGCACCTCGGTAACGACCTTGATCGATACGCGAAAGTTGGTTTTGCTCATGAGTTGTTTGATTGCACCATCAAAATCGAGCCATTCCCGCTCTGCCGCATCAGCAATCAATCCCAAGGTTCCGATCACACGCAAACCTGCCCGTTCGGCGACGCATCTTCCCTGCCTTTCGTCCATTAGAACAAAGTCTGCCGCTTGATGGATTGCCAAGCGAATGGCGGCAGCTTCGCCTTGATCGAGACGATCAAGGGCAGGAAGATCCAACGGTGGGGCTGACTCGACGACTAACCAATCAGGAAGACTCTGAAGCAACGCCCGAAGTGGTGTGGGAGCTCGCGGAAACGTCGCTTCGGTTACAACCTCCCGCGGGATGCTTACACGCTTGAATCGGCGCTTGAGGATGTCGGCAAGATCAAGAATGGCCAAGTAACAAAGAACGGATGTATCACTGACAACGATCACGGTATGTCGGCCGAGCGCAGGTGTCTGAGATCTGACAACACTTCATTCAGGTTTGGTGAAGGCCAAGCGTCGTGCCGTGACAAAAACTCTTCAGTCTTCCATACGGAGTCATGCCCTAAAAGGTGGCGGACCTCTGCGCGGGACAGCTGACCGGAGCGATAAGCATCTGCCGCAAAGCCTTCAAGCACCGCCTGCGACAGGTCCTCTGCGATGTCCGCTAAATGGCCGATCAAGGGATCGGGAATGTCGAGCATAAGTCTCATGAGATTGCACGGTATCTTGGCGATGTGAGGAGAATTAATCGAGCTTGGCCCCTCTTCCTATTTTATCGCCCCTTAGAGGCTGTCTAAAAACTCAAGCCATGCCGCACGGTCCAGGTTAGCTCCGGTCTTACAAGGCTGGCTACGGCCCAAAGCCCCTCGCCCCTGGCGGGAGAGGGGTTGGGGAGAGGGGGAACCAATGGCTTCACTTCGATCCGGTTAATAACTCCATACCAAGCAAAATCAATGGGTTGGTTTTTAGACAGCTTCTTAGTTACTCAAGTCTTAGCATAAAATTTCTCGCTTCGCTCGAAATGACAATCGGAGGGTTCTGTCCACATCGAGCCAAAATCCTTAAGGGGGCTGAACAATTAGGGCAAATCGGATTTGCCCATGAGCCACTGGTCTACGGCGCGGGCGCACTGGCGGCCCTCTCGGATGGCCCAGACGACCAGGGATTGGCCGCGGTGCCTATCGGCGGCGGCGAAGACGGCGGGTGGTAGACCCAGGGACTTTCAGTTGCCGTCAAAGAAAATGGGTATCCCTTTTATCTTTGAAGTCCGACATACGGCGGATGGCGCAAGCTTATCCGCCCTACGCGGGCTGGCAACTGGCCATCCCTGGCCTCGGTAGATTCCGGCATTCCCTGCCGGAATGACGGTGGGGGTTGAACCATTACGCGATTTCCCCCATCACTACCAAATTTACCACTACCTCATTTTCAACGGACGCAACGGAGATTATGACGTCAGTAATATCTCAAAACCTGCCTGCACAAAGTGTTTATCTGTGGTAAATATCTGATCAGCACCCACCGACCTGGCTACGTTCATACCGATACAATCCACCAAACTCCAAGCCTTGTCCATACGCCGCGCAAACAAATCCTGCGCTGCATCCATTATCCTTTTGTCAACGATGACATATTCCCAATACTCCGAAGCATCGATCATGTGAATTATTTCTATGAAAACCCTTCTAACTGCCGGTGGACTACAAGCATTTCCGACTTCCATGACTACGGCATTGGTAGTGACAAATCTTACTTTATCATCTCGAAGAGACCGATAAACAGAAATAGCCCTGTTGTGAAAATTATCCCGTTTATGGCCGAGCGCCAGTAACGCAGCCGTATCTACATACACTGATTTCATTTGTGTTTTGGAATACCATATAAATAGTGATCATGTTGCTCCGCTAAATCCGGTGGCCCCATATCGACTGCGATTAAATCGATATTTTCAATAAACTCATCGGCTGGATCTTTAGTTGTTGAGTCTTCCACAACAAGGCGTATGGAACATGGATAGCTTGTAGGCTTTTTTTTCGCTATCCACTGCTCTACCTCTTCAAGCGTAGAAAAGGTTTTTTCGATTATCGACATGTCAGCCACTCAATTTTGGTGTCGGGAACGCTTTGCAATTCTCGCCAGCATTCTGGGCCCAATCTCTTCCCGGTCGTGGAATGCAAATACAAAATCCGGATATCCCACCTTCGTCAATGTGCGATGAGAACCGGAAGACCTCTTGACTTCTCATCCATCCCTCGACAAAGCCGATAGAACACGCTTTGCCTTTGTGCTGGGCCACTGAGTCATGCGGCAAAGGTAATGCTGATTGGTGCAGTAACCTGTTCGCCCTTTTCGATACGTTCGGCCAATACGCAAAGAGCAAAGGCTTCGGCTTGTGCGATGGCTGCTTTCCGAGTCTCACCATATTTCATTGCACCGGGAATTTCGAGTACCTCGGCAATCCATCGTCTATCCGTTTCCTGTTCTATTTCGACTGTAAAGCGCATGTTCCGCCTCATGAGGGTTTCCCTCATACCCAATGATAAGCCTGATTAACCGAGTCTGGCCTCTTTTTTTGGTCCGTTCGTCTTTTCCGGCGCGAAGCGCAAGTAACCGTTCAGCCCCTGTATCTCGATCTCAAAAACCTCGCGGATAGCCAAACGACCAGGGATTGGCCGTGGCACATCGTTGGTAGCAAAGACGCCAGAGATGGAAGCAAACAAAATAGATGTCTTTTTATTGGCGACCCCCTGATCTACGCGGGCTATGCCGATTTTTTAAGAATTAGCAAATCGTGACTACAGCTTTGCAAAACACAGAGTCTTTTTCTCAAAATTTCTGTCAAAACTTTTCCAGCACAGTAGTCCTGTATCCTAATGTCGTAGTAACCCTCATCTTCAACTCTCAGCACAACTGCGAATATACCACCCGTTTTTAATATCCGAAACAGTTCTTCAAAAGTATTCACAGGGACCTGCTTTCTAGTAAAAACTCCGCATGAGACCAGTGCATCAAATGAATTGTCTGCAAAATCAAGATATTTCCCCAATTCTGCCCGATAAACCTTTTTATAAATATCCAGTCCCCGGGCAACATCCAAAGATTTTTCGCTGATATCAATGCCATGTATATGATTAAACCCATAAGCGTATAATTCGGTACCCAGCAGACCGGTTCCGCACCCCACGTCTAAAATTTCGGCATCGTTCGGAAGGTAATCTGTAATAGTGTAGGCTGTGTGATTGAGTAATATTTTCCAACCGTTTTCCTGATGTTCAAGGTCATAATCTGAAGTCCAGCCGTCATATTTAGATATGACTTCCTCTATGTCGATAAAATTATCAGTCAGACCTTCCTTATAATCAACCCGGTTCTCTTTTCTGAGCATTTTATAAAGAGTATCTCTGATGATATAACCAATAAGATTGATATCGTCAGTATCAAAGGACAATGGCAGTCTTATGTCGCAGGCACTCGAAATAATATCATCTGTCTGTCTGAGTTCGGGCATTTTTTTAAAGGAATATTGCCAGTTCTGAAAATAGCGGGCATTGTCCCCGTGTCCGAATATCTGAATTTTTATTCCCCTCTCAGTCACATTGCTGATGAAGTCCTTTATCTGCAAGATGCTCATACCAACCAGATTAAACTGAAAACTGTTGGCCACACGAACCACCTGACACAGAGACTGTGGTATTTCAATGCAGTCAAGATTTGCCAGAAGATTCGCCAGTTGATTATAGTTTTTATTATATCTGGCTATTTTTTCATCTATAAGCGGAATCTGAGGTCTCAGCACTGCCGCTGTCAGGTTGCTCATCCTTATACTGAAGTTGGGTATATTCGGCTTCAGAGTTTCAAACAGCATAACATCGGAAGGTACTGATATATGCTTTTTATAGAGTTTCTCATAAGAACCGGCGGCTAATATGCAATAAGCTGCGACTTCCCTATCATCGGTGGCAAGGAATCCCCCTTCTCCCGAATTCAGCAATTTGTAACTCTGCGTACTGAAGCAAGCACTTTTACCATGATGGCCGATGTGACGGTGCTGCCCTGACTTTCTGTCGTACCATTTTGTTCCCAGACTGTGAGCGCAATCTTCGGTAGTCCTATTATTCATAGGATTCTATCTGGCTTTTACACGCTAGTGTACGCATCTTGATTGGTTGACAAAGA
>JAIZWN010000014.1 GCA_020443945.1 Candidatus Thiosymbion ectosymbiont of Robbea hypermnestra
TTCTTGAGAATCTTATTTCCGATGAATACTAGAGATGATAACCTCGTGGGTCAAGTTGTTTTGTTAATGGCAATGCAGAATCATTGCCAGGCACTGGGCATGATGCCATCAGGCATTTTTTCCATTGGATATGAGCGTGAAAGGGTTTATTATGTTCGATATTCATTAGCCGAGTGAATCTCTGCTGGTGTGGCCCCCTCTAAGGCACTATGTGGGCGTTCGTGATTATAGAAGTGGAAGTATTGCTTCAGCCCTTGGCTAAGCTGTAAGACATTCTGGTAGTCCTTGAGATAGATCTCTTCGTATTTGGCACTACGCCAGAGCCGTTCGACGAAAACATTATCGAGGGCTCGACCACGTCCATCCATGCTGATCAGGATCTCCCGATCTGACAAACAGCGGGTGAACTCGGTACTGGTAAACTGGCTGCCTTGGTCGGTGTTGAAGATCACTGGATGTGCTTGCCCAAGCGCTTCTTCCAGCAGACTGACACAGAACAGATGATCGAGGGTATTGGAGAGTGCCCAAGCGATCACGTAGCGACTGTACCAGTCGATGATGGCCGCCAGGTACATGAAGCCGGTAGCCATTGGAATATAGGTGATGTCTGTGGACCACACCAGGTTAGCACTTTGTAGATCAAGGCCTTGGAGTAAGTAGGGGTAGACCTTGTGACCGGGGTGAGGGCCGCTGGTGTGAGGTCCAGGAACCGTCCCCTGGATGCCCATGGTACGCATCAGGCGTTGCACGCGCTTGCGGTTGATCACATGTCCCTGACGGATCAGCCAGCGTGTCATCTGGCGACTCCCGTAAAACGGTGTGCGTAGGTACTGCTCATCGATCAAGCGCATGTATTTCAGGTTCTCCTCAGACGCAACCCCGCAGGGAGTCTGATAGTAACTTGAGCGGCTGATTCCGATCAGAGCACACTGCCGAGTAATGCTCAGATCGGGATGGTGTGGGTCGATGAATGAGCGCCGACTATCCACCGAATTCAGCCGACTTTTTTTTTAGCCAATCCAGTTCCATCTTCAAGCGTCCGATCTCCTCATAGAGGGGGGCCGTGAGTGCTTGCGCGGTCGGTGGTTGTTTGGTCGTAGCCGTGCGCTTAAAAGCTTCGGGGAGGTGCGCGATGGCCTGCTTTTTCCAGGTGCTGATTTGGACCGGGTGAATCTGGTACTGACTTGCTATCTCGCTTGTCGTTTGCAGCTCTTTGATGGCAGCTAGGGATACTTTGGCCTTGAATTCCGGGGTGTGGAGCTTGCGTTTGTTGGGCATGGTCGAGTCCTCTGCATGGCGGTTATGCTCCTCGCAGTTCTTAACTTAGCAACCTGTCCAATTTTCGGGGTCCACTTCA
>JAIZWN010000015.1 GCA_020443945.1 Candidatus Thiosymbion ectosymbiont of Robbea hypermnestra
GAGCTGAGCTACCAGGCCAGCATGTATCAATCCAGCTATCACGATGGACGCCTGGATGGGGAAAAGACAGGGATGGCAGCAGGGATGGAAAGAGGCCGGGAAGCCGGGAGAAAAGAAGGCAGAGCAGAAGGCAGGGAGGAAGGCAGAGAAGAAGGCAAGGCAGAAGGGAGGGAGGAAGGCAAGGCAGAAGGGAGGGAGGAAGGCAAGGCAGAAGGGAGGGAGGAAGGATTAAAGGCAAAGGCCACTGAAATGGCCAAGGTCATGAAGCAAGCCGGTGAACCCGTGGAAAAGATCGCGCAATACACCCGGTTGACACCGGAAGAGATCGCCGATTTATGAAGCGGCTTTTCTACCGGGCGCTGGCTTTGCCCATCCTGCCAGTCTGAAGGGCGTTCGCCGAACTGCGTTGGTCCACTGGACAGAGTGCCGGGGTGGGAACCGTCCCTGGTGCTTCTCCCAGCCCTTCGTCCCTGAAGGGCGTTCGCCGAACTGCGTTGGTCCACTGGACCAACGGTCCTCGCTCACCCCCCCGTCACGTTCATGTGGCGGAGGGGGATCCGGTTGGCGCCGAGGCCGAACTCGTGGCCCTGGGGCTTGTGCTGCATGGCGTCGCGGATGGCACGGCCCAGCTCGGTGGTGTCCCCTGGGTGCTCATGCAGAATTCGGCGCAGGTCCAGGGCCTGTTCCTGCCCGAGACAGGGCAGCAGCTGGCCCTCGGCGGTGACGCGCACCCGGTTGCAGTCGCCGCAGAAGTTGTGGCTGTGGGGGGAGATAAAGCCGACCCGGGTCTCGGTCCGGGGGATGCGGTAGTAACGCGCCGGTCCGCCGGTGGTCTCGGTGGTGGGGACCAGCGTGAAGCGGGATTGGAGGTCGGCGCGAATGGTGTCGCTGGGATAGAAGACCTCCGCCCGGTCATGGTCTCCGACCCGGCCGATGGGCATTTCTTCGATGAAGCTGATGTTGATCCCTTTGTCTACGGCGAATTGCACCAGGTCCAGGATTTCGTCGTGGTTGCGGTGCTTGAGGATGACGACATTGAGCTTGATGCGCTCGAAGCCGGCGGCGCGGGCGGCGTCGATGCCGCGCAGTACGGAGTCCAGGTTCCCGTTGCGGGTGATGCGTCGGAAGCGTTCGGGCCGCAGGCTGTCCAGGCTGATGTTGATGCGCCTGACGCCCGCGGCCCGCACCGGCCCGGCCAGCGCCGCGAGCCGGGAGCCGTTGGTGGTGATGACCAGCTCGTCGAGCCGGGGGAGGGCGGCGATTTCGCGCATGAGCCACAGGATGTTGTGACGCACCAGGGGCTCGCCGCCGGTCAGGCGGATCTTGCGCACGCCGAGGTCCACGAAGGTCCGGGCGATCCGGGCGATATCGTCGAGACCCAGCAGCCGGTTGCGGGGGGTGAAGCGCTGGTTCGGCTCCATGCAGTAGACGCAACGGAAGTTGCAGCGGTCGGTGACCGAGATGCGCAGGTAGGTGATCCGCCGACCGAAGCGGTCGATCAGACCGGTGGGGGCGGACTTTGCAATTTCAGTTGTCATCGTGGACCGTGCTTCCGTTTTCTCTCTGCTGACTGTCGGGCGCCTTGAAAAATTGCCGGGAAGCAGTTTTTCAAAGCCCTCTGAATAACAGATACCCGTCCGAATGCCAAGCCAGTGCCATCGAGTTCGGGGTAGTGTCTTAGATTTGTGGTTTCCGGGATTTGGCGTAGAGATTTCCCCCCACCGTCATGGTTGTCCGCAGATTACGCCGATTTTCACGGATTACCGCATGTTTTCATCGGCGAGAATCTGCGTAATCCGCGGATTCAAGCATCACAGATCACAAAACTACAACACTACCG
>JAIZWN010000016.1 GCA_020443945.1 Candidatus Thiosymbion ectosymbiont of Robbea hypermnestra
GAGCTGAGCTACCAGGCCAGCATGTATCAATCCAGCTATCACGATGGACGCCTGGATGGGGAAAAGACAGGGATGGCCGCCGGGATGGAAAAAGGCCGAGAAGCCGGGAGAAAAGAAGGCAGAGCAGAAGGCAGGGAGGAAGGCAGAGAAGAAGGCAAGGCAGAAGGAAGGGAGGAAGGCAAAGCAGAAGGCAGGGAGGAAGGCAAGGCAGAAGGTAGGGAGGAAGGCAGAGAAGAAGGACTGAAGGAAAAGGCCATTGCCATGGCCAGGGTCATGAAGCAAAAAGGGCTCAACCTGACCGACATCGCTGAAATTTCAGGACTTCCAATCGAAGAG
>JAIZWN010000017.1 GCA_020443945.1 Candidatus Thiosymbion ectosymbiont of Robbea hypermnestra
CACCGCCAGACGAAAGGGGCGGGAACGGATAGGCCAAATCTAAGGACACGGGAAACCTGTCCTCTACTCTACTGTGAAAATTGAGAACGCCCCATAGATTTGTGTTGTCCGCAGATTACGCCGATTTTCACGGATTACCGCATTTTCTCATCGGCGAGAATCTGCGTAATCTGCGGATTCAGGCATCACAGATCACAAAATTACAACACTACCCGGCGGGGTTCGGTCCCGAGCCGCCGAGCTCCTCCAGTACCCGGAACAGGGCGCAGGAGTCCAGGTCGCCATGGCCACGGCCCACGAGGGCGTTGAGATACTGGGACGCCAAGGCGGTTCCGGGCAACGCGATACCCAACTCATCGGCGGCCTCCAGCACGATGCGCAGGTCCTTGCGGTGCAGGCCGGCCTTGAAGCCGGGCCGGTAGTCGGCCTCGATCATGCGTCGGCCGTGGAGCTCCAGCACCTTGTTGTTGGCCGAGCCCCCCAGCAGGGCCGCGCGCATCTTCATCGGATCCACGCCTTCCGCCCTGGCCAGCAGAATCGCCTCGCCGACCCCGGCCATGGCCTGACTGATGGCGATCTGGTTGCAGGCCTTGCAGACCTGGCCGGCCCCGTTGCCGCCCACATGGACGATATTGCGGCCCAGGACCTCGAACAGGGGCCGCGCCCGCGCGAAGGCGGCCTCGGTGCCGCCGACCATGATGGACAGGGCGCCCTCGATGGCCCCCGTCTCGCCACCGGAGACGGGGGCATCCAGCATCTCGGCCCCGTGCTCACGAAGACGCGCGGCCATCGCTCGGGTGGCGGCGGGGGAGATGGTGCTCATATCTACCACCAAGGCTCCGGCCCGCACCCCGGTGCGCACGCCATCCTTGCCCAGAACGACCTGCTCCACGTCCGGGGTATCGGCCACCATCACAAAGATAATGTCCGCCCGCCGCGCGACCTCGGCGGGACTCGCGCAGGCTTCGGCACCCGCCGCGATCAGGGGCTCCATGGAGACCTCACGGCGCGCATGCACAGAGAGCCGATAGCCCGCCCGTACCAGATTCAGGGCCATCGGGCGGCCCATGATACCCAAACCGATAAAACCCACCCTCTCGTTCATACCCTAGTGCCCAGTTTCACCTTATTTTTCGCTCTCAGCGCGGCGAGAAGCGGCCAGCCGCGAGGCGCGTGAGCGCAGGAATAGCTACCC
>JAIZWN010000018.1 GCA_020443945.1 Candidatus Thiosymbion ectosymbiont of Robbea hypermnestra
AACGACATGAAGGTCATCATCCACTCCGCCAACGCCGGCACGTATCCGGACCTGGTGGCCTATTGCGGGGAACCGGAGCTCCTGGACGGCCACCGGGACGTATTGCTCAACCCCAGCCTGATTGTCGAGGTCCTCTCCAACTCCACGAAAACCTACGACCGTGGCGGCAAATTCGCCCTCTACCGCCAAATCCCGAGCCTGCGGGAATACCTGCTGGTCTCCCAGGACCGGATTCGGGTAGAACTCTACCGACGCGGCGAGGACGGCCGCTGGACCCTGACGGACTACACCAGACTCACGGATCGGATTCCCCTGGAGAGCCTGAATTGCACCCTGGCCCTGGCCGAGCTCTACGACAAGGTAACGCTCGCGACCGCCTGAAAATTGGTCCGCACGGCAGACCCCAGTACCCCATTTCACCTTATTTTACATTCTCAGCGTTCAAACAAATTCAAGCAAAGTAAGGTGAACCGGGGTACTTGCCGATCGATATATCCCGCCACCGGAGGCGATGCCATGTCCCTGCAACCCAAGCCTTTTTTGAGCCTCGAGGATTGGCTGGAGGACGAGCGCGCCGCCCTCGAAGGCCGTAGCGAATATCTCGATGGCGAGATCTTCGCCATGGCCGGGGCAAGCCTGGAGCACAACACCATCGTCATAAACATCGGCAGTGAGCTACGCGCCCAGACAAAGGGACGCCCCTGCCGAGTCTTCGCCAACGACATGAAGGTCATCATCCACTCCGCCAACGCCGGCACGTATCCGGACCTGGTGGCCTATTGCGGGGAACCGGA
>JAIZWN010000019.1 GCA_020443945.1 Candidatus Thiosymbion ectosymbiont of Robbea hypermnestra
AACGACATGAAGGTCATCATCCACTCCGCCAACGCCGGCACGTATCCGGACCTGGTGGCCTATTGCGGGGAACCGGAACTCCTGGACAACCGCCGGGACGTATTGCTCAACCCCAGCCTGATCGTCGAGGTCCTCTCCGACTCCACGGAAACCTACGACCGTGGCGACAAGTTCGCCCTCTACCGCCAAATCCCGAGCCTGCGGGAATACCTGCTGGTCTCCCAGGACCAAATCCGGGTGGAACTCTACCGACGCGGCGAGGACGGCCGCTGGACCCTGACGGACTACACCGGACTCGAAGACCAGATCCCCCTGGCGAGCCTGGACTGCACCCTGGCCCTGGCCGAGCTCTACGACAAGGTAGCGCTCGCAACCGCCTGAGGACAGAAACGCCGAGATCCGGAGTATCCGGCGCTGGTCATACTCCTGCCGTTCCGGTACTCCGCGCCCTGCCCATCCCGTCGCTACCGATCGACCCGGCGGGTCGATAGCGGTTGTCAGATTGTCACAAACGATCATTTTGTATCGCCCCCTCGATAGAGGGTGCCGCAACAGGCGACACGGTCCGGGAATGGACCACCATTTGCAACCGCGGTACGCGGTTGAAAATGAAAGTTGCCTGCATGTTCGCCAAACACATCCGTTCGGATAACGCCTGAATGCACATGGGGAGCGAAAATTTTTTCGCTCCTACGGTCAGTCGGCACTGGCCGGATGTACCCTGAGCGAATCACGAATCATCCGTCGGGCACTGGCGAAATTCGAGATGCCCGTGCCGGGTATCCTTACTCTGATGCATATAGATGCGGTTCGCCAGGCTCACCGCCTCTATGGACCCATCCATGGACCCATTCTGTTTTGTAAGGTGACCCCCACAGGATTTGGCGAATGGAATGCAAACTCATTCGGCGCAATCACCGAGCCATGATAGTCCATCGAATTTTTTTTGAGAAACAGGCTTGACTTTGGGGCTTATGTAATAAATCATATTACCAAGGTTTGCAGAAAATGAATCTGTTTCAACCTTTGATACGATAACAAAACAACCCAATGTCGGGAGGCACTCCAAATGGGGATAGATACATTGAGCGTCGATGAAATCCAACAGCAGTTACAAGAGCTGGACCAGAATCGGGCCGACCTGGAACAGGCATTGGCCGAGCGTCGGAAACAGACAAGAGCCGATCTCCTGCAGGAGGTCAAGGACCTCATTCAAGGAAAGGGATTCGAGCTCAGCGAGATCGTTCCCCTGCTTGCCCCGCGGCGGAAACGCTCGACCGAAACCAAGACGGGCAGCCCGAGGAAATACGTTACCTATGTCGATCCGGAGAATCGGGAGAACGTCTACGTCCGCGGGGTCATTCCGGGTTGGATGAAGCAGAAGATGCAAGAGCAAGGCTATGATCCTACCTCCAAGGAGGATAGAGACACCTTCAAGACGAATCACCTGCAAGCCGTGGAAGGCTAATCCACGCGAAAGGCGCCTGACCTGCTTAGTAGGTGGATCTTCTTCCCCACCGCAGTGTTCTTGCCTGCCAACCCGTCTATTTCACCGGGGATCGCCGCCCTGGTGGGATAGGCGGGTTGATGGTATTGCGGGTAACGCTGTAATGGGCGCCTTGAAAAATTTAAGGCGCCTACGCGGGGCAAAGGCACCCCGCCATGCTTCAAGTACGGGTAGTGGCTAAATTTTAAGTGATGAAGTCTGCCGACCCCTACCCCGTCATTCCGGCAGGGATTGCCGGAATCCAG
>JAIZWN010000020.1 GCA_020443945.1 Candidatus Thiosymbion ectosymbiont of Robbea hypermnestra
TGCGGGGGCGGGCCCCGGTGTCCGGCCTGAGCGCTGGAAGCGCAAAGACCCCAGGCGAGGATCAGGGTGGCGGAAAAGGTCTTGGGCATCATCTCGGTGTCTCCTCGAGCGTCGCTCGGGACGGCCCGGTGCCGCCCCGTAGCTACAGACACTAGCCATGCCCTGTGCAGCCGCCGCGGAGGCAATGTGTGGAAAATGTGAAGGAGGACTGTGCCGGGACCGCGGGAGTCGTTCCCACGCCAGCACCGGGGAAGCCCGTCGCTACCCGCCGCGCAGGAAAGGGCGATATTTTCTGGGTCTTTCCGAGAGGGGAGACGGCAGGATCAGGGGAGCAGCAGGGGTGTCCCGATTGGCGTCCGACACACCGGGTATTGGCGCACTACCCTACACGACAGGCCCTTATACCTCCCACGGATTGACGACTTGCAACCCGCAAGCCGCATAAGGGGAAGTATCACGGGATCCCACCATGAAACCACGCGATGCCGTAATAGCAGCGATATATCCGTCTGGCGTCGGGAAGCCTCGCCCACCGCTTCGAGCTGTCACGGCCAACTCGGCATAGTGGTGTGCTGCATTTGTGTCGAACGCCAGCACGCGGCCCTCGAACAGCTCCAGCAAGCCATCGAGAGCCAAGGCCAGCCTATCCTTGCGCTT
Organism: Candidatus Thiosymbion ectosymbiont of Robbea hypermnestra; assembly: GCA_020443945.1. Classification (GTDB taxonomy): domain Bacteria; phylum Pseudomonadota; class Gammaproteobacteria; order Chromatiales; family Chromatiaceae; genus Thiosymbion; species Thiosymbion ectosymbiont_B. Next base: position 658 of record JAIZWN010000020.1, read on the forward strand.
GCCGGCCGGTAGCGCCGCGATGCCGAACAGCAGCTCGGCCAGCGTCACGCTGGACAGGTACAGTGTCTCGGCGGCCTGCTCGTTGAGCCAGGCCCGCACCGCCGCGTCCGGCCCTGGCTTCATCGCCTCGGAAACGAGGTTGGTATCCAGGACGATCATTCAAACCCCACTGGCTCGGCCGGCGTCTTGTCGCGCACCTGTTGGAGGACGGTGAAATCCTCATCCGTCAGCCCTACGCGCCGGCCCAGTGCCGCCAAGGCTGTACCCAAGCGAAGGCGCTTCGGTGGCCGGACGGTTGTTGCAAGGATTTTGCGGATTTCGGCCTCGGTGCTGCGGCCATGCGTTGCTGCCTGCACGCGAAGCGCGCGATGCACCTCGTCGGGCAGATTTCTAACGGTAACCGTTGCCATGACTGCCTCCATCTCTTTTTGCTATCAGTGATGTCACTATGTTACCAGGATATCAGATCGCACCGGGGCGTTTTCATAGGGTGAAACGGGGCACTAGTGCCTAGTTCCAATCTATTTTTCTGGTATAAGACAGACGGGCCACCGCGCCTCGCGTTGCTATTCTGCTGGCAACTGGGTCGGGAGCGATCGCGGCATTCAGGAGTACTCCCATGGCGAAAAAATATCTTGTGACATTGA
>JAIZWN010000021.1 GCA_020443945.1 Candidatus Thiosymbion ectosymbiont of Robbea hypermnestra
GTACGTTCTGTTTCCAAGGAAACACCAAGAAAGGTTATCAATGGACTTGCTGGAGAGTACCTGGGGAAGCCGTCCCAACCTACAGGCCTGATGGGCCATCGTTAACCCGGACCGCCGGGTTGTGTGGCTTGCATGTTCAGACGGTTTCTTGGTTCAGTTCAGCTGGATACGCTGTCCCCAGGGTATCTTGGCGCGGCCCTTGACCAGCCAGATGACGGGGTAGGGTGGCTCGGCGGGTGGGAAGTCGCCCGCGGCGTCGGTGAGATAGACCAGAAGGTCGGGGTGTCTGTCGGCCCGCTCGATCCAGTCGAATACGGGCCGAAAGCTGGTGCCGCCGCCGCCCTGGATTTTCTCGGGCCGCGTGAAGGTCTCCCAGGGCTCGAACAGCCAGGGCGCGCCTGGGCATAGCCGGGCGTCGCAGGGCAGTAGGGTGACCCGGGCCTGGATCTGGCCCTTGAGGGCGTCGATCTCGGCGATGAATTCTTCCATCTCCCGATCCTTGATGGAGCCGGAGGTGTCCAGGGCTATGACCAGCTCGAGCTGGTGGCTGCGCAGGGTCGGGAGGATGAAGTCCCCCTCGCGCCGGGATGGGCGCTGGTAGCTGTAGTCGTCCCGCGCGGTTGCCGTCATATAGCGCGCCAGCAGCATGCGCCAGGGGAGCTGGGGTTGCAGCAGGTGGTCGATCATGCGCGCCAGCTCGCCCCCGAGCTTGCCCGCCTGCAGGGCCTGTTGGGCCGCGCCGGCCAGGCGTTGCTGCCATTGGACCTCGAGGGTTTCCCGTTCGCTCGGGTCCAGGGGCGCCGGCTCGGATACACCGCCACCGCCGGCTGCCGGCTCGGACCGCACTTGGGGCTGGGTGCCACCGCCCGACTCTCCGTCCGGGGTCGGGTTCGATGGCGGCGACCGGTCCGGCAGCTTGTCTTCCCGCAAGCCGCTGTTGTTGCCCCGGCTCTGGTTGTCCCGGTCGTAGGCGTGCGTGTCCAGGGTCTGGGAGTGGTCGTTGTCCTCGATCAGGGGGTAGATCTCCTCGGCCGTCATGCCCTGGTACATGGGTACGTGCAGGGCCTCGGGCGGGGGACTGAGGCCGTCGTCGATCAGCAGGGGATTGATGGCGTAATCGCAGGCCAGGTCCCATTTATGGCGCACCCGGTGCCGACGGCGGGCGAAATGGGAGAGGGCGCAGTGCAGGGCCTCGTGGGCGAGCATGAACTGGGTCTGCTCGATGCTCAGCTGTTGGATGTATTCCGGGTTGTAGTAGAAGGCCCGGGCATCCGTGGCGGTGGTCGAGCACCAGGCGGGATCGGCGGCGTGCATGGGCAGGCGCAGCACCAGAGCGCCGAGGAAGGGCTTGTCCAGGATCAGCCGCGTGCGCGCCGCCGCGAGCTTGGTCTCGATGGCTTGGTTGTCGATGGCCATGGCGGCGGTCCGCTCAGCCGTCGATCAGGATGTCCGCCACCGCCTGGGCCCAGTCGGCAAAGCCGGGGACCTCGAACAGGTCGTTGCCGATGGCCCGGTGCAGATCGGAGACCAGCATGACGCCCATCTCCCGTTGGGGGAAGCGCCCGGCATAGGCCAGGATGTTGCCGATGATCCGCGGGGCGGAGTCACCCTTGGCGCGCAGGGCCCGACCGACAAGGGCGGCGGCGACCGCGTATTGCAGGTCGATCTCGCTGGGAACCGGCACTTCTTCGCCCGCCAGGATGGCATCCAGATCCGGCATCTGATCCAGGCTGTCCACAAAGGCGTGCAGCTCGATGCCGGCCGCCGGGCCGACGCAGGCCTGCAGGGTGCCCCGCAGCAGCTCCGGGTGGTCCGCGAACTTTTGCAGGCCGCGGTGGGCGAACTCCCAGGAGCGGGGGGACGGAAAGGCCACCGGGTTGTGGGCCGGATCGAAATCGAACAGGAGCTCGGGGCGGAAGCGCAGGAAGGCGATGATGCGCTCATCGATCCCGTTCCCATAGGCCCAGGCCACCCAGTCATCCAGGTGGGTATCCACCTCGAAATGGGAGAAGCGGTTGGCCAGGGGCGCCGGCATGGTATAGGTCACGCCGCGGTCCCCCTGCCGGTTGCCGGCGGCGAAGATGGCCCAGTGGTCGGGTATCCGGTACTCCCCCAAACGGCGGTCCAGAATCAACTGGTAGGCCGCCGCCGAGACCGCGGGCGGGGCCGAGGTAATCTCATCCAGAAACAGGATGCCCCAGGCCCCGTGACGTTCCGCGTCCGGCAGCATGGCGGGCACCGCCCACTCGACCCGACTCTCCACCCGGAAGGGAATGCCGCGCAGATCGCTGGGCTCCATCTGCGAGAGCCGGATATCGATCATCGGGGTCCGGTGCGCGGCCGCGACCTGGGCCACGATCTGAGACTTGCCGACGCCGGGGGGACCCCAGAGCATGACCGGCGTGTGATGACCCTCGGAGGTACTGAGAAACTCCTGGTCCAGAATGCGATACAAATGGGCGGGACGCATGTCTTGTGGGGTTTCCTGACAAGAAAATGGGATCGGGTTTCGGAACGGATATGGACCGGCTGCCACCTTGCGAACGGGTCATTGTATACCCGTCGTACCCGGATTTTCCGCCGCGATGCACCCTGTCCGCATTTCCTCGTCCGTCGGGAATGAGCTTAGGCGCTGTGCCCACCAAGCCGGCGGGACGCCGGCGGTCCCATCTCCATCGATGCGGTTCGCTCCGCTCACCACACCCTACGGGGCGCTGATGTCCTTTGGAGTATGGGAACGATCATCTCTTTCCTATAGGGAAAAGCACCCAGCGCGACACTCCAGCGGCCAAGGCTTCCGGACACTGGACCTAGTGCCTAGTTCCAATCTATTTTTCTGGTATAAGACAGACGAGCCACCGCGCCTCGCGTTGCGACTCTGCTGGCAACTGGGTCGGGATCGATTGCGGCATTCAGGAGTACTCCCATGGCGAAAAAATATCTTGTGACATTGACTACGGAAGAACGTGAGCAGCTGACCGA
>JAIZWN010000022.1 GCA_020443945.1 Candidatus Thiosymbion ectosymbiont of Robbea hypermnestra
GTACGTTCTGTTTCCAAGGAAACACCAAGAAAGGTTATCAATGGACTTGCTGGAGAGTACCTGGGGAAGCCGTCCCATCCTGAGGCCACGAGCCTGCGCGTAGAGCGGCTCCCCGCCCTCTTCGTCCATGCCGGAGAGTATCCGAGGCCTGGAGCCATGCTCTACGGCACTGGAAGGATGGCACGGTGTGATCGATCCGTATCCAAAGCGGTATCGGGTTCATCGAGACCGACGGGTTTCCACTTGGCCGTCGTTCCGGGTGGGACCCCGGAACCCAGACAGGTAGGATGGGCAAAGCAAGCGCCCGGCAGGCCGGTAGGAAGGTTGGTTATGCCACAGCGGTTTCCGCACCACGACGGCTTGATCGGAGGCGCCGAGCGCCGCGTGCCCATCGATGCGCTGGGACCGCTGGCTGGGTGGGCACGGACTCGCGAGTTGGATTTGATGGGCACGCTCCGCTTTGCCCATCCTACAATACTCTCCGCGGCGCGGAGCTTCCGCATTCCCACGCGGCGCGTGGGAACGAGAGGAGATGGTGCGGACATCGGGCATTGCAGATCCTTGCAACCTGCCGTCCCTGGCGCCGGCAGATTCCGGCAATCCCTGCCGGAATGACGGCCTGATATGCTGGGTGTGCCGGCGGGGCAGTGCTATCTGGCTGGTTGGGAGCCAAGGTGGTGTCGGCTCCGCGAGCATGGACCCTGGAGGCTAAGAGGCTGTCTAAAAGATAACCCATTGATTTTGCTTGGTTTTTCATGGTATGGAGTCATTGATTCCCCCTCTCCCGCCAGGGGCGAGGGGCTTTAGACCGTAGCCAGCCTGGTAGGACCAGGGCTCACCTGGACCGCGCGGCATGGCTTGAGTTTTTAGACAGCGTCTAAAGGCGGGATGGGCTGCGCTTGCCCGCCCTGCCTTGTTATGCCGGCGTGGGAACGAACAACACGGCTGTTCCTATGGGAACAAAATCCCCTTTCTTCTTCCGGGGGAAGCCAACGAGGGTGCGTGGGTGTCCGCATTCCCTCTCCCACCGGGAGAGGGATTGGGAGAGGGGGTCGGAACCAGGGGTTTGTGGGGTAGGGGGGTGAACGCTCTTTCCAAGGAAGGGGGCGGGGGCCGTTTCAGTTGAGGCCGCAGACGCCAGTGGGGCAGCAGCCTCCGGTGCCGCAGGCGGGGGCGGGAGCGGCGCCGCTGCCGAGGTTGGTGCTGGAGATGGGGTTGCCGCCCGTGGCCAGGCGGTGAACCGGGGCGTCCGTCGGGGTGTCGGCCGACTCGATGCCGGCGTGTCTGCAGAGTTCGCCCCAGGTGGATAGGTTCTCGCTCATGCGGTGATTGACCTCCAACACCCGGCCGTTGGCGTCACAGCGATAGTCGTATGTGGGCATGATGGTTCTCCGAAAACGATGGATGGATTTTGGACAGGCGGCATTATAGGCGGGGCGCCGGTCATGGCAAGGGCCTGTGACGGGTGCCGTCAGTGCATCCAGTTTTCCGTCTTGAGTTCTGTAATCCGATTGAATTCCCGCAGGTTGTTGCTGACCAGGGTCAGGCCGGATGCCAAGGCATGTGCGGCAATCCATAGGTCGTTGGGACCGATCGGTGTGCCGGCACGTTCGAGCTGGGCTCGGGTGCGGGCATAGTAGTGGGGAGTTTTGTCCGGCAGTGTCAACACCGGGACAAACTTGACGAACCGCTGCAACCGCTCTTTGACCTGTGCCGAATACCGGCTCTTTTCCGCGCCGAGTAAAAGCTCGCCGTGGGTGATCATCGACATCCCGACTTCGCCCGGATGGAGTCGCTCGAAGCGACCGGCAACCTCCGGCGGGTGGTGCTTGGCGATGTAGATGCAGATATTGGTGTCGAGGAGATAGCGCACGATCGTCAAAGGGTTTCCCGGACCTCGGGCAAGGGGTCCTGCCGCCCCTCCGCGAAGAAGTCTCCGGGCATGGCGGCCAGCAGATCGAATGCTTCACGCAGGTTTTCCTGTTTCTCGCGCAGGACGACCTCGTCACCGCGGCGCAGGATCTCGACCTCATCGACATCGAACCGGAAGTCATCGGGTAGTTGCACGCTCTGTGAGGGGCCGCTACGGTTAATCCTGATTGTCATCATGGGTTTCTCGCTTGATTGTCAGGCTACGGTTTTACCCTTGTCGTTGCTGAAATTCAATACAGACCCGACGCCATGTTGGATATAAAGGCACCTTGAAAAATTCAAAGTATCTATAAACCGGCCAAAGCATCAGCCGGGTAGGATGGGCAAAGCGAGCGCCCGGCAAGCCGGTCGAGCGTTTCGGTCAGGCCACGGCGGTCCTCAAACCCCGGCGGCTGGTCGAATGCCCACAGCGCCGCGTGCCCATCAATCCGGCTGGATACTCATTGCAACCTTCTAAAAGGACAGGATTAACCGGATTTTTCAGGATTGACAGGATGCTTTAGTAGCTCCCGTAGGATGCTTTAGTAGCTCCCGTAGGATGATGGTATGGACCCATCCCCCTTCACCCAACGAGACGGGAGGGAGTAACATTAAGCCACCTGAGAGTAATCACCCGACGGAAGGGGCGGGTTTCCCACCCGTTGCCCACCGCTCGGGCCAGCGAGAGAAAAGAGCGCCCGCGCCGTGGACAACGCGTGGAAA
>JAIZWN010000023.1 GCA_020443945.1 Candidatus Thiosymbion ectosymbiont of Robbea hypermnestra
ACGGGCGCCTTACCCATGACCCACGATCCCTTTGTGGCTTGGTGTCTTTGTGTGAGAATTGAGAACGCCCCCTAGCTGCCCGACGGCGTACTCCGCTGGCTGTATTCGCTTTTGGAGCCGGTTTGATCCCAGGCGAAGGTGCAGTCGAGGTGGGAGAGGACGGAGGCCAGCCCACGCTCGCCGCCTTCGATCATGACGGTGATGGGGGCGCGCTTGCCGAACTGGCGGTTCCCCCGCTTGACCCACATGGAGCGCATCTCGGGGTTGCGGGGAAAGTAGGTGTGCAGTGCCTCCTCGATACGCATCAGATAGGCTAGGCGCCGGTTGACCTCCGGCTCGTCCGGGAAGGGGGCGTTTTCCCGGAAGCGGGATACCGCGCGCGCCTTGACCGTCTCCGGCAGGTGCAGGATTCTGATGATGTCGCCCGCGCCGAGGCCCCAGCTCTCGAGCAAATCCATGGTCCGGCGCGTCAGCGTCAAGCGTTCTTCAGCGGTCATGTCGTTCATGGGTGGTAGCCTCTGCCGGTTGGGCCGTTGGATGCTCGCCGGGGATTTGCGGAAAGCACCGCTCGCACCAGGCAAGTTTGCGATGCCGCATCGGGATTGCAACCCAAGCACCCTTTTTTAATTGAGAACGCAAAATAAGGTGAAATGGGGTGCTAGCGTGACATGCGCAGGATCCGCATCACCAGCGGAATTGCCCGTAGCCGGCGGATGATGCGCGCCAGGTGCCGGCGGTCTTGCACCGTGAGCAGGAAGTCCAGGGAGGCGCTCACGCCGTCTTTTTCGTGGGATTGGATGTTCTCGATGTTGGAGCCCATTTCGGCGATGGCGGTGGCGACGGTGGCCAAGACGCCGCGGCGGTTACCCGCTTCGATCCGAATCTCGGTGGAGAAGTCGACTCCGGGTTCGGCGGCCCATTCCACGTCCAGCCATTTGTCTCCCTGGCGCTGGAAGTCCCCCAGGTTGCGGCATTCCTGACGGTGGATGACGATTCCCTTGCCGGGACTGAAGATGCCTACCACGCCATCGCCCGGGATGGGGCGACAGCAGCGGGCGAAATTGACCACCATGCCTTCCGTTCCCCTGATAGGGAACCGGGGTGGTTGCCCGGTTTCTGTTTCCGGTCGGGGTTTCCCACCGGCCTCATCGAGGCTCTCCACGGCAAGACGCCGCGCCACCAGGGCCGGCATGCGGTTGCCGAGCCCGATGTCGGCGAGCAATTGCTCGGCGGAGGTCAGGTTGGAGGCAATCAGATACCTTTGCAGCCGCTCCCCAGGCAGGTGCCGCCACGCCAGGCCGAAGTTCTTCAGCTCGGCGTCGAGCAGACGTTGCCCCAGGTCTTCGGCTTCCCGGCGTTGCAGGTTCTTGAGATAGGAGCGGATGTTCACGCGCGCCTTGCCCGTGACCACGAACTTGAGCCAGACCGGGTTCGGCGTACCTCCGGGGGTATTGATGATTTCCACCGTCTGGCCGTTGTGCAGCACGGTGCGCAGGGGCGCGAGATGCCGGTCGATGCGCGCCGCCACGCAGCTATTGCCCACGTCGGAATGAATGGCGTAGGCGAAATCCACCACCGTGGCCCCCTTCGGCAACACCAGGATGCGCCCGCGGGGCGTGAAGACATAGACCTCGTCGGGAAACAGGTCGACCTTGACGTGTTCGAGGAATTCCACCGAATCCCCGTACCCGCGCTGCATTTCCGACAGGTTCCGCAACCAGTCCGCCGCCAGGACTTGGGGATTGCCGCCGCCGTGGTCCGATTTGTACATCCAGTGGGCGGCGATCCCCTTGTCGGCGATATGCTGCATGTCTTCGGTGCGGACCTGGATCTCGATCGGCAACCCCTGGGGACCCAGCAGTACGGTATGCAGGGATTGGTAGCCGTTCGATTTCGCGATGGCGATATAGTCCTTGAACCTTCCGGGCATCGGTCTGTAGAGGTTATGCGCCAGACCCAACACCCGGTAACAGGTATCCACCTCGGCGACGATTACCCGGAAGGCGAAGACGTCCACCACGTCGGAGAAAGGGCGCTTTTTATCCCGCATCTTGAGGTAGATGCCGTAGCTGTGCTTACGCCGACCGCTTACGGCGCCTGGGATGCCGGCCTGCTCCAGGCGTTCCCGCAACGCCGTTGCCACCTCTTCCATCAGCCTGGTGTGCGTCTCGTGCGCGCGGCTCAGGGCCCGCTCCAGGATACGGTAGCGCCAGGGCCAATAGTGGGCGAACCCCAGTTCCTCCAGCTCCACACGGATGTCGTAGAGCCCCAGACGGTTGGCGATGGGCGCGTAGATCTCCAGGGTTTCCCGGGACACGCGGCGGCAGGTCGCGGGCGCCATGACCCCCAGGGTGCGCATGTTGTGCAGACGGTCCGCGAGCTTGATGAGGATGACCCGGATGTCCTTGGTCATGGCCAGCATCATCTTGCGGAAGCTGGCCGCCTGCGCCTCTTCACGGGTCCTGAAATCGATCTGGGTGAGCTTGCTGACGCCATCGACCAGCTCCGCGATTTCCTCGTCGAAGGCCGCGACCAGCTGCTCCCTGGCCGTGTCCGTGTCCTCGATCACATCGTGGAGCAGGGCGGCCATGAGGCATTTGTAGTCCATGCGCATGCCCGCCAGGAGACGGGCTACCGCGATAGGATGGTAGATGTAGGGTTCGCCGGATTTGCGCCATTGCCCCTCGTGGGCCTCGGCGCCGAACAGATAGGCGCGGTAAACCTCGCGGATCTGCTCCGCGGAGAGATAGGCATCGAGGAAGGCGCACAGATCGCTGATCAGGAAGCGGGGCCTGTTCTCCGTCACGGCGGCTCTGCCTGGAAAGGCCGCCGATCGCGCTCACGCGGGGTCGCCGCGAGCGGACCGTGCGCGGCAATCCCCCGGCGACAACCGGAATAGATGGCTTTCCCGGCGCGGGCGGCGACGCCGGGTGCGGCCCGCGGTGCCTTACTCGGGCGTCTCTCCACCGCGCAGCTCTCCGGCCAGCGCCCGTTCCAGGGATTCGGCGGCGTCTTCCTTTTCCTGCTGCTCCGTGGCGGCGATGACCTCGGGGGTCAGCACGCCCTCGGCGATCTCGCGCAGGGCCATGACCGTGGGCTTGTCGTTCTCCCAGGGCAACAGCGGTTCACTGCCGCCGGCCAATTGCCGCGCGCGCTTGGTTCCCAACAGGACGAGATCGAATCGATTGTCCACATGTTTGAGACAATCCTCTACGGTAATGCGTGCCATTGGATGGTGCTCCGACCGGAAACAGGGGATACGCCCTAGGCTACCAAAAACTCGTGCCTACAGCGACTTTCGTCCGTTCCTCGGAACGGCGGGGCGGTCGCTCCGGGGAAGCCGCGCGCAAATCCTGGACACGAGAACCACGAATGCACACGAATGTTTCTTTGTCCGCTCCTATCTGGCCGGAGTTCCACCCGGAACGACGGCCCTGGGAGTCGTTATCGGGAGCCGCCCAACCAGCCCGTTATCGCGGCCGGGATGGCCGTGAGAACCCATCCTCCCAGGAGGGGAGAGAATGCCGGCTTCAGGTGCCCGTGATTCCCGCGGCCTGGCGATCGGCATGATAGGAGGAGCGCACCATGGCCCCGCTGGCTACATGGGCGAAACCCATTGCCTCGCCCGCGGCGCCCAGCGCCTCGAATTCCTCCGGCGTCCAATAGCGCAGCACCGGCAGGTGGGCACGGCTGGGTTGTAGATATTGCCCCAGGGTCAGCAGATCGCATCCATGGGCGCGCAGATCGGCCATGACCGCCAGCACCTCTTCCCGCCGTTCGCCCAGGCCCAGCATGAGTCCCGACTTGGTCGGCACGTCCGGGTGGCGCGTCTTGAAATCCCGCAGCAGTTGTAACGAGCCCCGATAGTCGGCGCCGGGCCGGACCTGCCGGTAGAGTCCGGGTACGGTCTCGAGGTTGTGGTTGAAGACATCCGGTACCGCCGCTCCCGCGAAGGCGTCCAGCGCCGCTGTCTCCCGCCCGCGGAAGTCGGGCGCCAGCACCTCCAGCTTGCTATCCGGGGTCCCGGCGCGCACGGCCCGCAGGCAATCCGCGAAGTGACCGGCGCCGCCGTCGCGCAGGTCGTCCCGGTCGACGGAGGTAATGACCACGTATGCAAGTCCCATGGCGGCGATGGACCGGGCCAGGCGCTCCGGCTCGGCCGGGTCCGGTGGTCGGGGCGCGCCGTGGGCGACATCGCAGAAGGGGCAACGGCGGGTGCAGAGGTCCCCGAGGATCATGAAGGTGGCAGTTCCGTGTCCGAAGCATTCTCCCAGGTTCGGGCACTGGGCCTCCTCGCACACGGTGGCGAGCCGGCCCGCGCGCAGCAGCCCCCTGATGCGCGCGACGCCCGGTCCGATGGGCGCCTTGGCCCGGATCCATGGGGGTTTGCGCAGAGGCGGTCCAGCCGCCTCCACCTTGATCGGAATGCGCGCGACCTTGTCCCCGCCCCGTTGGTGGGTCTCGGGGGTGGCGCGGGAGGGGACGGTGAGAGGATTCGGGTTCGGGTCCGTCATGGATGGCTATTATGGAGCAAATCTCCATCTTGAAAATTTAGGGACCTATATACATAGCTAGCCAAAGCCACGATTCCGTAACCGTTCAGCCCCCACCGCGTCATTCCGGC
>JAIZWN010000024.1 GCA_020443945.1 Candidatus Thiosymbion ectosymbiont of Robbea hypermnestra
ACGGGCGCCTTACCCATGACCCACGATCCCTTTGTGGCTTGGTGTCTTTGTGTGAGAATTGAGAACGCCCCCTAGCTTTGTGGCTTCCGGGATTTGGCGTAGAGACCTGCCCTCACCGTCATTGTTATCCGCAGATTACGCCGATTTTCACGGATTATTGCGTTTTTTCATCGGCGAGAATCTGCGCAATCTGCGGATTCAAAATCACAGATCACAAAACTACCAAAAATTCGAGTGGGGGAGTCTCCCGTCCGGTGGTGTGCCCGGCAAGCTGCGGATTCCGCTTGTTCCCATGCTCCAACCGTTTTGATGGGCTCGCGGCGCTTCGTGCCTCCAAACCGGCCGTCGCGGTTCGGCAATTTCCGTAGCCTGATCGAACTCCCGGATCAGCCTGCCGGACGCTTGCTTTGCCCATCCTACCAGCTGGCAGGGGGCTCAGCGGCGGCCGGATTGGTAGCGGCGCACGGCCTGGTTGTGTTCGGCCAGGGTGTCGGAAAACTGGTGGCTGCCGTCTCCCCTGGCGACGAAGAAGAGGGCTTTTCCCGCTTGCGGGTGGAGGACGCCATGGATGGCGGCGCGGCCCGGCAGGGCGATCGGCGTGGGGGGCAGGCCCTGGTGGACATAGGTGTTGTAGGGGGTGTCTTCGCGCAGGTGGGCGCGGGTCAGGTCGCCGTCGAAGCGTGCGCCCAACCCGTAGATCACGGTGGGGTCCGTTTGGAGTTTCATCCCCAGTTTTAAGCGGCGGATGAAGACGCCGGCGATGGTGGGTCGTTCGGTGGCAAGTCCCGTTTCCTTTTCTACGATCGAGGCCAGAATGAGGGCCTGGTAGGGGCTTTTCAGGGGCAATTCGGCGTCGCGTCGCGCCCATTCTTCTTGCAGGACTTGCGCCATGGTTTCGTAGGCCCGGCGCAGGATGTCCAGCTCGCTGGCGCCCTTGGAGAAGTAGTAGGTCTCGGGCAGGAAACGCCCTTCCGGGTGTTTTCGGGGGTGGCCGAGACGGGTCATGATTTCCTGGGCGGAGGGGTTGTCGCCGAGTAGGTTGTGGATGCGTTTGTCTCGCGCCGTCGCGGCGAGGAGTTGGCGGTAGGTCCATCCCTCTACGATGGTGAAGGCGCGTTGCACGACCTTGCCGGAGGTGACCAGGGCGAGCAGCTCCGGCGGTTTGATTCCCGGTGGCAGCTCGTATTCGCCGGCCTTGATGTCGGTGGCCTGGTCCCGGAGGTAGGCGATGGTCATGAACAGGTAGGGGTGGGGGACCAGGCCGAGCCCCGTGAGTTTTCGGCTCAGCCCGCGCAGGGTGGTGCCCGGCTCCACGTCCAGCAGTACGGGGGAGGCCTGTTCCGGCACGAGGGGCGCGGCGAGAAAGTCCCGGTATTCCATCCAGGCGCCACTGGCTACCAGGCCGGTGGCGAGGAGGAGGATCGGTAGCAGTACCCGCATTATGTGTTCCTTCCCCGGTCGGGGGTCCGGGCCGCCCGCCGCACGGCGGTTATCAGTTCCCAGGGTAGGTGGTCGAGGTTCATTTCTCGGGTCCCCAGACGCCGCACCGGCCATACGCCGATCAGGGCGTTGGTGAGGAAGAGTCCATCGGCCCCGGTCAGGTCGGCGCGCCCGAGGTTGCGTTCCAGGACCTGGATGCCGAAGCCGGCGGCAAGGCGCAGCACCAGGCCCCGCACTGTACCGGCAATGCCGCAGGTGTCCAGGCGTGGGGTGAGGAGGCAACCGGCGCGCGCCAGGAACAGGTTGGATAGGGTGCCGCCGATGATCCGGCCTCTACCGTCCTGCATCAGCCCTTCGGCGATTTCCCGATCCCGCCATTCGGAACGCGCCAGGACCTGCTCCAGCCGGTTCAGGTGTTTGAGGCCCGCGAGCCGGGGGTTCTCACCCAGCGGGGTACGGCAGAAGGTCACGGCGACTCCCTGTTTTTCCCAGGTCCGCGGGTGGTCCGGCCAGGGGTGGCGTCGGAGGATACGGGTCGGCCGTGGGTCCTCGGGAGGGCGATAGCCCCGGCCTCCGTGGCCGCGGGTGAGGATGATTTTCAGCACCGCGGCGGATGCGCCGTCGGCGAGCTGCCGGCTCTCGCGCAGCAGCAATTCCGGCGGCGGACAGGGGATGCCGAGACGCTCGGCCCCCCGCGCGAGGCGATGGTAATGTTCGCGCCAGAGACAGGGCGCGCCATCTTGTACGGCCAGGGTTTCGAAGAGTCCGTCGCCATACTGGAGACCACGGTCGGCGACGGCCAGGCGGTCCGTCGCCACCCCGTCGATCAAGGTGTCGGGTGCCAATGCGGCAAATCCTGCGTTGGCCCGCTTGGGCCTGTTTTGTTTACTAGGGGGCGTTCTCAATTCTCACACAAAGACACCAAGCCACAAAGGGATCGTGGGTCATGGGTAAGGCGCCTGTTGGCCGTCA
>JAIZWN010000025.1 GCA_020443945.1 Candidatus Thiosymbion ectosymbiont of Robbea hypermnestra
GCTCGGTGCTCTCCTCTCGCCTGGGCGCGGTTGGGAGGGCTCTGAGGGTGAAAAATAAGGTGAAATGGGGCACTAGACCTCGACGAGATAGCGTTTTCCCGTCTTCCAGGCCATTTCCCAGGTGTACTCGAATCGCTGTAGCAGGGATTCCCTCACCGCTTCCTGCAGGCGGTCTTCGAGCTTTTCGATGCATGCGTACTCCGCCAACATCTGCCCAAGGCGCCGAACCGAGTGTTCAAGCTGCTGCGTGTCCATGGCGCTATTTTCCAGGGGACCTCCAATCGGTTCGCTTGACTTTCATGGCTCAAAACAGGGTCCTATCCTTGCGATACCACTCTACCCCATGGTGTTTGATCTGTTCGAGCAGGTTCTTGTTTTTGATGGTTTTGTGCAACAGTAGATCGACCCGTTGTGGAATGGGCAGTTTGTTGATGGCTTCCGCAAGCCTCGCGTGGTCGGTCAGGGTCAGCTCATCCCCGAACAGGGCAATATCCACGTCGGAGGTTGTCGTGAAGGTTTTCATGGCGCGGCTGCCGAAGAGTACGGCGCGCTCTACCCGTGGGTTCGCCGCAAGGATTTCGGTAATCGCTTGGCGATAGTGGTCTTTTAAGCCGTCCGTCATGTATTTTGTCTGTTCTTGAGGGTGTTGTACGCCCTTTTCAGAACCGGAAAGTAGCTTTGTTTGATGAGTTCGACGGCCGTTTCGGCGGCTTCTTCTTTGTAGGTATGGCTGAGCAGATTTCGTTTCGTGAGGACATCGAGAAAAACTTCGGTATCTTCCTCACTCAAGTATTCCACTTCAAAGCTTCTGCGGATGATCGAGCGGGGGGTCTTTTCGTCATACCCTTCGGAAAACAGTAGATCTTTGAAGATTTTCCAGGCCAACTCGAAAGAAAACCCGAATATTTGCACCAGTCCGGCCCTTTCAAGGTCGGAGTATTTTTCTTTGTTGCAGGCGGCCTCGAGTTGAGAGATTGCCTTGCCGAAGTTTTCCAATCGCTGTTGCCAACGTAGCTCGTCGGTACCGCTCATGTGTGTTTCCCTCTCTCAAACCCCAAAGCGGATAAAAAATTCGGGTAGTGGGTAAATCCTGCGTGATGTTCAACGTTTTTTCTCACACAAAGCCGCAAAGACACGAAGAATTTTTCCCT
>JAIZWN010000026.1 GCA_020443945.1 Candidatus Thiosymbion ectosymbiont of Robbea hypermnestra
GAGGCACCGCCAGACGAAAGGGGCGGGAACGGATAGGCCAAATCTAAGGACACGGGAAACCTGTCCTCTACTCTACTATCGAGGAATTCCGGCTCGCCGTCGTCGAGGTAGAGTCTACGCATTTCCTCACGAATCTCGTCGGCGACGAGCCTGCCAACACCGTTGTTGAAGGGAGGTGCCTTACCGCTCGGGGCCGGCGCGAGCTCGATCAGATGCCGCTCGGTATCCACGCGCAGCACACGCCAGCGTCGCCCGGCGAAAATCAGGTAGGAGTCCGGCAGCAGGGGGCGGTCGATCGGTAGTGAACCGAGGCGCTTGTCGCCGGCGTAGAGCACGAACTCTTCGGGGGCCGGAAAGACGGCGTAGAAGCTGTAGTGGCCGGCAAGGCGCTCGCCGAGGTGCCCGTGCAACAGCAGCCCACCGTCACTCTGCTCGATCAACTCGTGCGTGCCCATTGAGCGCAGCAGCTCGATGAACCGCGTCTGTTCGATGTTGGCGAAAGGACCGTCCGCACATAGGATGTCCCAGGCGTGCCTGGCCGTGATTCCACCGTACTGGGCAATCAGGGCCAGTATCTGGTGAGCCAGGGTAGAGAGGTGCAACCCCGCTATCCAGGGAGGTTCGATCCAGCCCCGGACGAGCAGGCGCACCATGGCCGCCGCCTGGACCGTGCCTACCCGCAATGCATCGGAGAGGCTGCTTTGCGACGATAGCTTCTCCTCTTCGAGATAGATCCTGAGTACCGCGGGCTCGCCGCGCCGTCCCGAGCGTCCCAGACGCTGGCGCATCGATGCGACGCTCGGTGGCACGCCGACTTGAGCGATACTCTTCATCCAGCCAATGTCTATGCCCATCTCCAGCGTTGAGGTGCAAACGACGGTTACGGGACGTGTTTCTTGCTTGAGCGCATCCTCGACCTGCTCACGCAGCTCCTTGGCGAGGCTTCCATGGTGAGGGTGGAATTCGTTCGGGACACGCATCTTCTCGCTACGCTCGCGTAGCTTGTCGGCGAGCTGTTCGACCTGCTGACGGCGGTTGGCGAAGATCAGGTTATTGCTGCCGCGCAGGACTTCGAATAGGTGCGTGGCGATCTGTTCGGTGGCGTCACCGCCGTCCGGGCTGCCTTCTGCCAACACTTTCATGTTCGGGGCAGACGCGCGATAGCCACGTAGCTGCAGCCGGATGTCCGATCCGCCACCCTTTTCTTCGATCAGGATGGCCTTGCTGCCGGGGCGTATGAAGGCCACTGCCAACTCGGGGTCGCCGAGCGTCGCGCTGAGTCCGATACGGGGCACATGCCGGCCGATCAGCCGTTCGATTCGGTGCAGGAGGGATTGGAGCTGTTTGCCGCGCTCGCTACCGATGAAGGCGTGTAGCTCGTCGATCACCATATAGCGCAGTGCACCGAAGAGCTTCGGTGCTTGGTGGCCGCGCCGCATGAGGATTGCTTCCAGGGATTCGGGGGTGATCTGCAAAATGCCGTCCGGTCGCTTGGTGAAGGCCTGTTTCGGCGCCGTTCCGACGTCTCCGTGCCAGCGCAGGACGGGGATCTGCATGCCTTCGGTCATGTCCTCGATGCGCCCGTACTGGTCATTAATCAGAGCCTTGAGTGGCGCGATGTAGAGCACCCGGCAACCGGATTCGGCAAGCCC
The DNA here is from genome assembly GCA_020443945.1 of Candidatus Thiosymbion ectosymbiont of Robbea hypermnestra. Classification (GTDB taxonomy): domain Bacteria; phylum Pseudomonadota; class Gammaproteobacteria; order Chromatiales; family Chromatiaceae; genus Thiosymbion; species Thiosymbion ectosymbiont_B. The sequence goes on from JAIZWN010000026.1 coordinate 1,653, forward strand.
CTGCTCATCTTCCAGATTGAGCCTTGAGAGAATCGGCAGAAATGCGGCCTCGGTCTTGCCGGCCGCGGTCCCGGCTGCGATCACGATGTCTTGTTTGCCTCCGAGGATCGGCTCGGTCGCGGCCGCCTGGACGGGGCGCAATGCGCGCCAACCCTGCTTGAAGAGCCAACGCTGGACAGGCTTGCTCAGGCGTGTATGGACCTCGGCCATAACCCTAGTGCCCCGTTTCACCTTATTTTACACCCTCAGAGCCCCTCCAACCGCGCCAAGCGCGTAGGATGGGTAGAGGCGCGGGCTCAGGTAGTTGTTTTTCGGGCAGTTTTTCTCGCGCCGAAACCCATCATCAGGGGTTTCCGTGGACTGTGTAACCTCGCCTTGGCGCGTTTGGGGGGCTCCCTGCGGGCGCGACGAGAAACGGCCATCTGCGTCGTTGCGCGA
>JAIZWN010000027.1 GCA_020443945.1 Candidatus Thiosymbion ectosymbiont of Robbea hypermnestra
GAAATCACAATTTTCCGATTCCGCGTCGTAAAAGCCCAGGAATGGGCTTTTACGACATCCTCCTGAGCGCGGTTGGGAGGGCTCTGAGGGTGAAAAATAAGGTGAAACGGGGCACTAGGGAGCGTTCTCAATTGAGTCCATGCAGGGCGGGAAAGCGTAGCGCATCCCGCCGCGGAAAACGCCGCCCATTCCGATGGCGGGAAAGCGCCGCGGTACCGCGGCGCTTTCCCGCCCTACGTGTCTCATAACCGATTGTCATCCTTATATAATTTTTTAATTGAGAACACCCCCTGGTACCCCATTTCACCTTATTTTACACCCTCTTAAGCCCCCAAACGCGCCACGGAGCAGTACGCAGGAATCGCCTAAGAGGCTGTCTAGGAACCCCCCTTGCGGTAGACGGCTCGATCGAAAATTAACTCTATATTTTTAAAGGGATTAGTCAGATGGAGACTATCTAAAAAGGCCGTCTCTAAAGGGTGTAACCTCGCCTGAGCGCGGTTGAGGGGCTTCCCCGCGGACGCGACGAAAGAGACCATCCGCGTCGTTGCGCGAGCTTGAAAGACAGGATCGACTATTCCCATGCTCACACGCCTCGCATCTGGCCGCTTCTCGCCGCGCTGAGAACGCAAAATAAGGTGAAATGGGGTATTAGCGGGTAGTGGGTAAGGTTCGAGTGGGAGCTGAGTCGGTAGTTCGTACCCACCAAGCCGGAATGCCGGCGCTTCCAGTCGGTAAGGCGAAGCGGTTCGGGGGTCGCCATTTTCCCGGGAGTGCCGCCTTCCGGGCGACAAACAGGCGTCAAACCAGGCAACATCATCACTGTAAAACTTACCGCCACCACCCAGCAGTAGATGGGCATGGAAACGGCGTTATCCCGAGGGGCAGGGTAAAGCAAACGGCCGGAAGGTTTGGATAGGACGGCCCTACGGATCGTCGGGTCACAGCCGAAACTCACCGAGGTAATGCGATACCGCTCCCTGCATCCGGTCCTGGTGGTGTTCTAACTGTGTTGTTACAGAATAGAGTTGTTCCCGATGCGAGTCTTTAAAAATCAATCGGTTATATTGGAATATGAGGCCGACACGGTGGTCGCCGACCAGAAAACGAAGGGTTAGATACCAAATGGTTCTCGTAACATACTGATTTTAAAGAATGTTACAAAGGGAACAACTCTAATATAGGACGCCTTGAAAAATTTCGTACTATGGGACTCAATCAAAGTATCCTCTACCCGGCAATAACAAAATCAGCACACCACCGATTATGCAATCACCCTATCACTACCAAGTTTACCACTACCGCCCTGCCTCCAAACTCGGCAAAGAGTCATCACTCCCTGGCGAGACGAAAACCAAGGTTGAAGGTCGCAACATCATTGGAGGTGTACCAAAACCGGAACGCCGATCGGAGGAACCCAGGACGGAAGGTCCAGCCACCGCCGCGAACCACACGCCAGGTACAGTCGCCGCCGCTCTCCTTATCCCAGGCGCTACCGTCCGACGGGGCGCCGGAGTAGTCTTCGTGCCAACAATCCTGGACCCACTCCCAAACATTGCCGGCAATCTCATGGAGCCCCCAGGGGTTGGTCGCCTTCTCGCCCACGGGATGAGTCCGACCCGCGGCATTTTCGTGATACCAACCATAGGTGTCGCATTCCGCCGGGTCATTACCATGGAACCAGTGGGTATCCGTACCGGCGCGGGCGGCATATTCCCACTCCGCCTCGGTGAGGAGGCGGTAACGGGCGCCGGTCTGTTTCGAGAGCCAAGCGCAGTAGGCGACTGCGTCCTGCCAGGAGATATCAATCACGGGTCGGCGACCGCGGCCCCAGCCCGCATCGTCCGGCCTTTCGCGTCCCGTGGCCGCGACAAAACGGTCGTATTCCTCGAAGGTCACCGGATATCGCCCCAGCGCAAAGGCTTGGGTGATGGTCACTGGGTGTCGAGGCCGCTCGTCAGGCAGCGCAAAGGGGTCATCGTTTCCGGAACCCATCACGAACTCACCCGCCGGGATCGGCTGCATCCAGGGACCGAGGGAACCTTCTTGCAGTCGGTCCCGAAAGCCGAAACCGGCCAAGGCACTGGGTTGGAGCCCGGTGATGAGATCCAGAAAATCCGCCATCAAGGCATCGAGCTCCTGACGCCGCAATAGCTGGTTGCCACGGGACTGCATGTACAAGGCCACGGCGGTGCATACATGCCAGAGGGTCTCCTTGGACAGCGGCTTGGAGAACTGCTTGTGCAGATCGCGCAGCTTACGTTCTTCCCGAACAAGCCAACGATTCACCAGGACCCGGTAGAGACGATAGGTATTCCAGTCCTGTTCCCCGGTATCCAGGATGTCGCGGATGTGGGCCAGTAGCAGGAGCCGAAAGCGCAACGATCGCATGGAGTCCACCACTACCGTCGCCCGTCGCCGCTCGGGATTGTTCCATACCGGTAACCATTTGATCTGATTGTGAAAATGCTTGTGCAGATAGGTATCTATGTGAACCGGTAATCCTTTGGTCCGGTCCGGGAAACGCTTGTGCAGATAGGTGTCCACCTGCTCCTCGTCGAACAGGGAGAGAAAGACCATGGGACAGATGTACTCACCGACCTCTACCCGCCCTGGGCGGCCGAAGGCATCGCTGCCGGTCTCCGGGAAGAATTGGGTGCGGCAGGAGATGATGACCCGACGAAATCTCCTGGTGGCGTCCAGCAGCGCCACCAGCCGGGATTCGATGTTTCCCCAGGCCAGTGGGTCTTCGTCCAAGGCATCCAGTAAGAGTACCGTCCGGGCCTTGTCCTTGCACTCGGCGATCTTATCCAGGGTATCCTCACCCAGCTTCAGGAGCAGACAATCGTGGCCTCGGGGCCAGAAGGACGTCAGGTGCATGAGGCGGAGCATCATGAGCAGGGAGGTCTTGCCCATGCCGGCGTCGGAGAGGATGAAGAGTTGGGTACGACCGTCGCCAAGCGGCGTAAAACTGCCGCGCAGAAAATCGTTGATAAACTCGAAGGCCGGCGCCCCTACTTGGGCGACGGGTTCCTGGTCCTCGTGCCGGTCGGCTGGACTGTGGTGCTGGCACTTGGGCTCGACATAGAAACGGGCGAGCTCCTGCGGGTCGCCGAACACATCCCCAATCCGGGCCAGCTCCTCGCGACCTTCTCCACCGATGGAGACGAGTGCTTTGAACAGCCGTTCAAGGTGGGCGGCACTGATGAAGGAGGCCAATTCCGGCATGGCATCATCCTTAAGATTTGCCTCGGGTCGATGGAAGCGTTCCTGTAGTGTAACCCCTGGGCGATTCGACTCTGATCTCGTTCGACTTCTCCAAGCGCCGCAGTGCTTACCAGCGAAGACGTTGCGAACAACTCGCCACACTTGGGAGGGCAATCCGGGATAACATCGGGGAATTGAGAGAAAGTGGCCACCCGAAATGGCAACAGGTGGATCTCGATCGCACGGTGCTTGGGTGGCGGCAGGATGTTTGCTCAAGGAGGTCTCCCGACAACGAAGACGGTAGGTCGCACCCTGCTGGGCCCAGGCTCCAAGAGATTCTTGACAAGGAATTCTTCTCCGATTGAAGTTGACTGCTTCGTCTAGGCAATACTGCGGCTGAGGCTGCATTCCCGCCGCGAGCCCATGTGGATGCGCGCGGCTTTTTCCGAAGCAGGTGCTTCTCGATAAAGGTCATGATACCTAGTGTCCGGTTTCACTCTAATTTTCATATTGCGTAGGGAACGGCCGACGTGGCATTGTGCGGGCCATTCGGAACGCCACAGAGGACGTTCCCTACGAACATGTAGAATAGAATGAAACGAGTCACTAGAGAGGCTCTGCGTGTGGTTTTCAACCCTTTTGTAACGAGGAACAATCGACATGAATCCTTCTTTGAAGACCCGTTTTTTTGCCCTGCTCATCGGCGCACTGCTGATTACTCCAAACGCATTCGCGGGCTCGACACTGGATACCGTGCAGAAGCGCGGTAAGCTTTTGTGCGGCGTCAATACCGGGTTGCCCGGTTTTTCGAGTGTGGATAGCAAAGGTCGGTGGACCGGTATCGATGTGGAGGTCTGCCGGGCCGTTGCTGCCGCCGTTTTGGGTGACGCCGGCAAGGTGGAGTTCACGCCACTGACGGCCAAGGAGCGTTTTACGGCACTACAGTCCGGCGAGATCGATCTACTGTCGCGCAACACCACCTGGACCCTGACCCGAGACAGCTCTCTGGGCGTCAACTTCACCGGTGTTACCTATTACGACGGCCAGGGTTTCATGGTTTCCAGGGAGCTTGGGCTCAAGAACGCCAGAGAACTCGATGGCGCATCCGTCTGTATGCTTTCCGGCACTACCAACGAGCTCAACCTTGCGGACTACTTTCGCACCCATGGCATGAAGTACGAGCCGGTGGTCTTCGATACCGCGGATCAGGTCGTCAAGGGATTCGAGTCTGGTCGTTGTGATGTACTTACCAGTGACCAATCGCAACTCTATGGTCAGCGGGTCAAGCTCGCCGATCCGGACAAGGCCATGGTCCTGCCCGAGATCATCTCCAAGGAGCCCCTCGGTCCCTTGGTCCGCCAGGGCGACGATGACTGGATGAACGTGGTCCGCTGGACCCTGTTCGCCATGGTCAACGCCGAGGAGCTCGATGTGAGCTCGAAGAATGTCGAGCAGATGAAGATGGCCAGCAAGAATCCCGAGACCCGCCGCCTGCTGGGCCTCGAAGGCATCAAGGGCAAGGGACTCAAGCTCAGCGACGATTGGGCCTACCAGATCGTCCGACAGGTGGGCAACTATGGCGAGGTCTTCGAGCGCACCGTCGGCAAGGGCTCTCCGCTCGGCATCGACCGGGGCCTCAATACCCTGTGGAAAGACGGTGGTTTGCAGTACGCCCCACCAATCCGCTGACTGAGCAAGCTGTGGTATTCAATCTACCTATCTCACCAGGGCGGTTGGCGGCACAGGGTATTTCCATGTCGAACTTTCTGGATTCCGTGGGCACGTCACCGTCCGAAGATGCGGTTCGCTGCCTGCCTCCGTCCCTGGGGCCGAGGGTGTCGTAAAGGTTCTTTCGAACCAGTAGAGTAGAGGACAGGTTTCCCGTGTCCTTAGATTTGGCCTATCCGTTCCCGCCCCTTTCGTCTGGCGGTGCC
>JAIZWN010000028.1 GCA_020443945.1 Candidatus Thiosymbion ectosymbiont of Robbea hypermnestra
GAAATCACAATTTTCCGATTCCGCGTCGTAAAAGCCCAGGAATGGGCTTTTACGACATCCTCCTGAGCGCGGTTGGGGGGCTTAAGAGGGTGAAAAATAAGGTGAAACGGGGCACTAGCACAAGGAAAGAAAAGAGACAAAGAAATGAAGGCTCTTAGCATCCCGTATAGCGAAGACCTTTTGATTGCATCGGGTAGATCGCGAAAAGATCTTGAGCAAGAACTGCAATTCCTACTCGCAGTCAAATTATTCGAGCTCCACCGCCTTTCACTCGGTAAGGCTGCCGAAGTGAGTGGCATGAGCAAGCTCCGGTTCATGGATGAGCTAGGCCGCATGAAAATTCCTGTTATAAATCTCGATGATGACCAGATTCAGGAAGAATTGAGCGATGGCTGAGGCTGTTATCATAGCGGATAGTAGCCCACTCATAGCTTTGGCTAGAATTGGACAGCTTAATCTACTTTCTCAGCTATCCTTGAAGGTTATAATACCACCGGAAGTATGGAATGAGGTAACCGTTCGTGGAAGTACACTTCCGGGCGCGAGAGAAGTCAGGTCAATGTCATGGATTAAAACACAAACTCCCAATCCGCTATTAGTCAACCCACTTAATATACTGGTAGACCTTGGAGAAGCTGAAACAATTGCATTGGGTCAAGAAATACCGGATTGTGTTTTGCTGCTTGATGACTCTCAAGCTCGAAAGGTAGCAAAACGTTTGAATCTGCGCATAATAGGGACGATTGGATTGCTCCTACGTGCAAAACGGATGGGATTGATTGGAGAAATTCGTCCTTGCATAGAGCGGTTGCAAAGTAGTGGGATTTATATTCGACAGGAGCTAATTAACGCTGTTTTAGCCGAGGCTGGTGAATAATGGCAATGAGATCAATATCAACAGCCCTGGGAATCTCAAAACCTCCTGGGTAGTCCTATTATTCATAGGATTCTATCTGGCTTTTACACGCTAGTGTACGCATCTTGATTGGTTGACAAAGAGG
>JAIZWN010000029.1 GCA_020443945.1 Candidatus Thiosymbion ectosymbiont of Robbea hypermnestra
GGCAGAATTCTTCGTGGCTTGGTGTGAGAACACTGAAGGCGGTGACCCACCGACAAGTGTATGGGTTTGCTGCATTTGATTTTCGGGGATTCGGTCAATTGAGAACACCCCCTAAGAAAATCCTGTGAATCCTGTCCTATTAGCAGATTGCGACGCGCGTGACCCCTGTACGAGAGGACATCGGGTGTCGCCTGTTGCGACACCCTCCACGACGGGGAGGAATCCATAACCGCGATGCGTGAAACCGCTATCTTTTTTCTCTATCTCCTCGGCTGCCTGATTCTGGGCGCCCTCCTCACCTTTCCGCTGCTGCAGACGGGCTGGATAGCGCAGGATCCCCACCGCGTCATGGGCCGTCTCGCGCAGGTCTTCATCCTGCTGGGTTTGTGGCCCTTCCTCAAGGCCTTGCGCCTGAACAACCGCGGGATGCTCGGGTATGGGGTTCCCCGACCGCGATTCCTGAACGCCCTGTGGCGGGGCTGCCTGCTCGGCGTAGCCATCCTGCTGGTGTTGGTTCCGCCCCTGTTGCTGCTGGAGATTCGGGTACCCGACATGGCGGCGGGTAGCCGGGCGACCGCCCTGCTCGAAAAGCTGATCCAGGTCCTGCTCGGCGGTCTGCTCACCGGCCTGTTGGAGGAGACCTTCTTTCGCGGTGCCCTCTATTCGGCCATCCGGCGCAGGAGCGGCGCGGGCTCCGCGATCCTCTGGTCGTCCGGCCTGTTCGCGCTGCTCCACTTCATGAAGCCCCACCCGTTACCCGCGGGCGTGGCCCTCGACTGGCTCGGAAGCTGGCAGATGTTCGTCCAGGTTTTTTCCGACGTCTTCCAATGGCGGCACCTGGATTCCCTGGCGGCCTTGTTCCTGGCCGGGGCCTTGCTGGCCCTGGTGCGAGAGCGTAGCGGGCATATCGGTTGGTGCATGGGCCTGCATACCGGTTGGATCCTCGTGATCCGGATGACCCGCTACCTGACCGACGACAACCCGGCGTCGCCGCATGCCTGGCTGGCGGGGGATTACGACGGCATCATCGGCTGGCTCGCCGCGGGTTGGATCGGTCTGGCGGTGCTGGGGTTTTGGTTGTGGACGCGAAACCGGCCGACACCCGCGGGCCCACAGCCCCTCTCCCTGGAAAAAGAGGGGCGTTAAGCCCGAGAGCATCGACCAGCATGATGGCGAACCCCAGCCACCCAGGCCCTGTCCGGGGAAAGCGCGGGCGATCATACAGGCGCACGCGCCGACCCCAAGGCTTCGAGAGGCCCAGGTTTACGCCCCGGTGGTGTTGTAATTTTGTTGTCCCTGGGTATATACGCTGAATCCCGGAAACAACCAAGTTAGAACACTACCCGTGGTTCTTGTTCCCAGTATTTGTACGCAGCTGTATCAGCCTCTATGCCGGCCCGCGAGCTTGACATAGTGTCCGGCCACATAGTCCAGATACTCCATATCCTGGTCCGTGAGGGGGCGCAGGCGCTTGACCGGGGTCCCTACCCACAGATAGCCGCTCTCGAGTACCTTGCCGGGCGGCACCAGAGAGCCGGCGCCCACTATGGTGTGGGGCTCGAGCACCGCCTCGTCCAGCACCCGCGCGCCGATTCCGATCAGGCAATGGTGCTTGATCTCACAGCCGTGCAGCACGGCCTGATGACCGACGGTCACATGATCGTGGATGGCGATGGGGGCCCCGCCGGGCAGGAAGCGACTGTCGTGAGAGACATGCAGGATGGTGCCGTCCTGAATATTGGTGTCGGCCCCGATCTCGATGCGATGAATATCGCCGCGGACCACGCACAGGGGCCAAATCGACGCGCGCGGGCCGATTTGCACATCGCCGATCACGATAGCGGATGCGTCGATCCAGGCGGCCTCGGCGATTTGGGGGTGCTTGTCCTCGAAGGAACGAATATTGGACATGGTGGCTCCTTGGTGTGACACACTTAAGGACCCTCATGCTATCACCGATCGGGGCGATTCCGGCGGCGCCGGTCCGATCGCGCTTCCGGCCTTATCGTTCGGCGTCTGGAGAACATCATGAATCCGCGACTTAGGATACGACCTGTGATGCGATTTTTTGTCCCGGCCTGGTTTCTTCTGCTCGTTTGCGGTGGCGCGTCCGCGGCCGAATGGGACCGGACCCTTATCGACGAGCCGAGACCGGCGACGGCCGAGAGTTTCGAGGACACGGGGGGAGGCTGGAAGGAAGGGGTCACACACCTGCCGCCCTGGCCGCGTAACGGCGACCTGATCGAATTCGGCGTGGACGATCCCGCGCCACAGTTTCGTTACTACATCGACGGTCGGCACATCTCGGTAGGGAGCGATGGGGTAGTCAGGTACACCCTGATCCAGAAGTCCCCACACGGGGCGCGCAATGTATCCTTCGAGGGCCTGCGTTGCACGCCGAGCGGCGCGTTCAAGACCTATGCCTATGGCAATCAGGGCCATTTCGAGAAGACCGAGGGCGACTGGATTTCCCTTCAGGGACGCCATCGCGACAAGCTCCGCCGGGATCTGCATGGATACATCCTCTGCCGCCCGCGGGCGTTCGGGCCGCGTTCCAAGAGGGACATGCTGCATACCCTGCGGACCAGGGTCCCGAAAGGGGCAAGCGCCGGTTTTCTGGCCGATTAGGCTCTTCCGCCGCGATTTCCGGCCAAGCGCACCGGACCCATGCCCGATGCCAACCATAGGAGACCCCGCCGCCCATGGATAACCCATTACTCGAATTGGCAGGGCTGCCGCCCTTCTCCCGCATCCGTCCCGAGCAGGTAGAGCCTGCCGTCGACCAGCTGCTCGCCACATGCCGGGAGCGGATCGAGGAACTGACGCGCGGCCCGGACGCGCCCACCTGGGAGGGCTTCGTCGAGCCCCTGGAGGAAACCAACGACCGGCTCGACCGAGCCTGGTCGCCGGTCAATCACCTGAACGCCGTCATGAACGGCAATGCACTACGCGCCGCCTACAACGCCTGTTTGCCCAAGATCAGCGAATATGGCACCGAGGTGGGCCAGAACCGGGCCCTGTACCAAGGCTTCCGGGCGGTCGCCGACCAGGAGGGCCTGGATGCCCCCCAGCGCAAGCTGCTGGAAAACGCCCTGCGCGATTTCCACCTCTGTGGCGTGGATCTGGCGGCGGACAAGCAGGCCCGCTACAAGGAAATCAGCCGGGAGCTCGCCCAGCTCACCAGCCGCTACGAAGAAAACCTGCTCGATGCCACCAACGCCTGGAGTAAGCGCATCACGGACGAATCCGCGCTTGCCGGGCTGCCCGACTCGGCCCTGGCCCTGGCAAGGCAGACGGCCGACGACAGAGGCGAGGCGGGCTGGGTCCTGACCCTGGATCTACCCTCCTACCTCCCGGTCATGACCTACGCGGACGACCGCGGGCTCCGCCGTGAGCTCTACCAGGCCTACTGCACCCGGGCCTCGGACCAGGGACCCCACGCTGGCCAATGGGACAACACCGAGATCATGGACCGCATCCTCGCGCTGCGTCACGAGCAGGCGGTATTACTGGACTTCGCCAATTACGCCGAACGCTCGCTGGCCACCAAAATGGCCCGCTCCACCACGGAGGTCATGGGATTTCTGAACGACCTGGCGGCACGGTCCGTCACCCAGGCCCGCCGGGAACTGGCGGACCTGGCGCGGTTCGCGGCGGACCGGCATGAATGCGAAAAGCTCGAGCCCTGGGACCTCGCCTATTACGGGGAGAAGCTGCGCAAGCACCGCTACGAAATCACCGAAGAAGAACTGCGCCCCTACTTCCCGTTGCCGCGCGTGCTCGCGGGCCTGTTCGCGGTAGTAGAGCGTCTGTTCGACATCCAGGTCCGGGAAATAACCGACATAGAAACCTGGCACCCACACGTGCGCTTCTTCGAGCTCCGGGACCGGGCCGGCGCGCTACGGGGACAGTTCTACCTCGACCCCTTCGCCCGCGGCAAAAAGCGCGGGGGCGCCTGGATGGACGTATGCGTCAACCGCTTCCACACCAGCCGCCGCGACCAGACCCCCGTCGCCTACCTGGTATGCAACTTCACCCCGCCGGTGGGAGAACGGCCCTCCCTGCTCACCCACCACGAAGTCGAAACCCTGTTCCACGAATTCGGCCACGGCCTGCACCACCTGCTGACCCAAGTCGCCTATCCGGCGGTGGCCGGCATCAACGGCGTACCCTGGGACGCCGTGGAACTGCCGAGCCAATTCCTGGAAAACTGGTGCTGGGAACGGCAATCCCTGGACCTCATGTCCGGCCATGTGGATACAGGCGAGCCGATTCCCGAGACCCTGTACCGGCGCATGCGGGCGGCGAAAAACTTCCAGTCCGCCATGCAGCTGGTGCGCCAGCTCGAATTCGCCCTCTTCGACTTCCGCCTGCACCTGGAATACCACCCGCGGCGGGGCGGGCGCATCTACGAAACCCTCGAGCAAGTCCGCGACCAGGTAGCGGTGATCAAACCGCCGGCCTTCAACCGCTTTGCCCACGGTTTCTCCCACATCTTCGCCGGCGGCTACGGGGCGGGATACTACAGCTACAAATGGGCGGAAGTCCTGTCCGCCGACGCCTTCTCCCTGTTCGAAGAACGCGGCCTGTTCGACCAGACTACGGGAAGGGCCTTTTGCGCCACCATCCTGGAGCAGGGCGGCGCCGTGGACGCCATGGACCTCTACGTAGACTTCCGCGGGCGCGAGCCCACCATCGACGCCCTGCTGCGCCATTCCGGCATCGCCGCCTGAAAACCTGTCTAAAAACTCAAGCCATGCCGCGCGGTTCAGGTGAGCCGTGTTCCTACCAGGCTGGCTACGGCCTAAAGCCCCTCGCCCCTGGCGGGAGAGGGGTGGCAGGGAGAGGGGGAATCAATGGCTTCTCGATACAGTTAATGACTCCATACCAAGCAAAATCAATGGGTTGGTTTTTAGACAGCCTCTGAAAGCCTGAAACACCATTCCAGCGAGGCTTTGCCTTAAGACCACGAAGCGTGACCAACCGCACCGAAGAACCACGGATGTACACGGATAAACACCGATTGTGATCCGTGTTTATCTCTCGTTCCCATGCTCCGGCGTGGGAACGCAATCGGGCCGCTCCAGCGGCCAGGATTTCAGGACGCTGGAGCGTC
>JAIZWN010000030.1 GCA_020443945.1 Candidatus Thiosymbion ectosymbiont of Robbea hypermnestra
ATCCGCCGGCGCCAGGGACGGCAAAAGCCGAGGGCTCTGAGCCATGATTGGGCCGCTGGGCAGCCCATCACCACTCAACACTCACCACTCTACCACTACCATCTGTGTTTATCCGTGTCTATCCGTGGTTCAAAGAATTTGGAAAATGGGGTCAGGTCTTGATCCGTGACTTTTGAAGGCACACAGCAAGACCTGACCCCATTTCCTGGCAGCTTTGGTTTGACAGGGCAATTTGTTGGGGTTGCCAGTTCACCCCAACCCGGTAAATTATCCTGTTAATCCTGCAAAATCTTGTGAATGTCGTAGCTCTCATCCTTCTCCGAGGAATTGCCGTGAACGCGTACAAAACTTATGTCGAAGTGGACCTCTCCGGTCGAGTCGTCCTGGAGCACCTTCCATTTCGCGCGGGGGCCTTGGTCGAGGTATTGGTCGTCGATCAGAGTCCCGATGCCGGAGAGGTGGAAAGCTGGCGTGCGCTTTTCAAACACATCCAGGGTTTGCCCCGGTCCCAATCGATCACCGACGAGGAGATCGCCAAAGAGATCGATGACTACCGGAGCGGCCGGTGAAGGTCGTAATTGACACGAGTGTGCTGGTGTCTGCGGCAATTCGCGATCGGTTGCCCGAGCAGGTGCTGCTGTGGTGTGTTGCTCAGCCCGCGTAGGGCGGGATAGGCCAGGGATGGCCGTATCCCGCCGGTCCCGAGCTGGCGGGATACGCTTGCGCTACCCGCCCTACGGTCCTACAGTCTTCCTGCGCAGGTGTTCAGCCAGCTTTGTCAGGTCAGACATGGCAAATCCCGAGGATCTCCCTTTGATCCCCCTCTCCCCGGCCCTCTCCCGGTGGGAGAGGGAGAGTAGAACCGTCGCGCTCGAGCTCTCCCTTGAGGGAGAGAGGCTTTTGGCCGTAGCCCGCCGATCCCGAGCTGGCGGGATAGGCTACGCTATCCCGCCTTACGGCCCTATGGTAGTGGTAGAGTGTTGAGTGGTGATGGGCTGCCCAGCGGCCCAATCATGGCTCAGGGCCCTCGGCTTTTGCCATCCCTGGCGCCTGGATTCCGGCAATCCCTGCCGGAATGACGGGGTAGGGGTCGGCAGACT
>JAIZWN010000031.1 GCA_020443945.1 Candidatus Thiosymbion ectosymbiont of Robbea hypermnestra
GACGGTGCGGTGGCGCCGGCAACGCCAAGAGCCGTCCGAGACCACGGCAGAATTCTTCGTGGCTTGGTGGCTTGGTGTGAGAATACCGAGTTGGCGTGACCCACCGACAAGTGTATGGGTTTGCTGCATATGATTTTCGGGGGATTCAGTTAATTGAGAACATCCCCCTAGCTTGGTATTTACCACATCATTGGTATATTCACCGCGCTCACTGCCCATCCTACGAATCATCCTACAAATCATGCAGGTTTCGTAGGATGGGCTCCGTGGATTACACGGATTCCCGCAGATTAAAAACGAGACAGTGGGTGAATCCTGTGTGATGTTCAACGTTTTTTCTCACACAAAGCCACCAAGACACGAAGAATTTTGCCCTGCCGTCGCCGATCATCCGCGCGATTCTCATCACAGGCGTAGAGGCTACGGTCGTTTCCCTTTCGGGGATCTTTCATCCTGGTCTCTCTTTGTGGCTTGGTGTCTTTGTGTGATGTTCGACGTGACTCAGGGAGACACTTGTATCACTTGAAAATTTACCACTACCTCTTTTCCTATAGGAAAATTCGGCGCAACCCCAGGGGCGTAAAACCGGCCAAGGGAGCACCTCCCGGGGGCGACCATACCCAGCGGCCAGCCGGATGTCGGGCACGGCGCGACACGGGCCGTCGGCTCGCTTGCCGGCCAGGCGTGGGCGCCTTTGCCCAACCTACCCGGCCGTGCCCTTCCAGGTATCTCCGCAGTGCCGATGGCCCTGGGTCGGGCCGGTTATCGGCGGGCGCGGAAGAAACTTTGCAGCAGCTCGCCGGACTCCTCGCCGAGGAGCCCCCCCGTGCAGTCGGTGCGGTGATTGAAGCGGGCATCCGCGGGCAGCAGGTCGAAGACACTGCCACAGGCGCCGCCCTTGGGATCGGCCGCCGCGAAGAAGACCCGCTCGACGCGCGCCTGCACGATGGCCCCCGCGCACATGACGCAGGGCTCCAGGGTGACATAGAGGCGGGTGCCGGGCAGCCGGTAATTGCCGAGCCGGCGCCCGGCGTCGCGCAGGGCCAGGATCTCGGCGTGGGCGCTCGGGTCCCGTTCGGCAAGCGGGCGATTCCAGCCCGCCCCGACCGGCTTGCCGTTTTGCACCAGGATCGCCCCTACCGGAACCTCGCCCATCGTGGCCGCCAGCTCGGCAAGCGACAAGGCGCGGCGCATCCATTCCTCGTCACTCGGCGCGGAACTCATCCAGTACCCCGTTTCGGCTGGCATCGCGGATTCATATCGTCCTGGTATCGGTTATCTGAACATGCCATGGCCGCATCGCTTGTGGGTAGTGTTGTAATTTTGTTGTCCCTGGGCATATACGCCGAATCCCGGAAACAACCAAAACAAGTTACGGTTTTATCGGCACGCGCATCGCAATCTGCTAATAGGACAGGATTAACAGGATTTTCAGGATTGACAGGATTTTTCTTCGTTTTAATTTGGGCGCAGGTCCCGACGCTCCAGCGTCCTGAGACCTTGGCCGCCGGAGCGGCCCGACGGCGTTCCTGCCCGCTGGAGTGTAAGAACGAGGTTGCATCTACTTGCTCTATTCCTCAATCACGGTAAATTCCGCCCGTTGAGCCTGTAAACGCACCTCCAACAGTGTAAGGACATAGTGCTTATCATGGTAAATGAATTTCATTGATTCCCCCTTGTCCAGATTCCTGATAAATGTCTCTCTACGGGGTACTTCGACTCTAACATTAGCCTTGGTTCTTCTATTGCTCTCATAAATCTTCTTTATTATAATTCTGGCTTTACCATCTATGATCGGCAAAGGGCTATCCACACCGAGCCATTGATTAGATGGCAAAAATTCATCCCCATTCTCCATTGGAGGCGGTAAGGATTCCACGGACCTCAGCAGGGCAATCACTTGTAACACGCACGACCGAATGGCGTTATTCTCCTCGAGTATGGCCTTTTCCGAGGCAAGACCAACCGCGCCGTGAATTTCTTCCCGCTTCAAACTGACCCCTCCCTCTACGCCGCCAAGCGACCTCTTAAATAAGGTTATTCCCCCATCGGCGCCTATCTGCACATTCAGTTTTTCTCCGGCCAGACAGGCCGATTTCGAAAGCTCCACCAATTTCTCTACCGACACGGATTGAGCCATCGGCTGCGTCGAAAGCAGCAAAAATGATAGGAAAAGAGTCGTTGCCTTTAACATAAATACCTCCCGATCGTATAGTGGTTAAATTCAAAGTGACATGGTTGTGCAGCTTAACGATTCGATCCCCACTGCTTTTGCCATCCCTGGCGCC
>JAIZWN010000032.1 GCA_020443945.1 Candidatus Thiosymbion ectosymbiont of Robbea hypermnestra
GGAACCGTTTCAAGCGCTTTGAACTCACGGATGTTCGCGGTTCTTGGTCCGTAGATTACCCACCGTAAAAAATCCTGAAAATCCAAGAAAATCCTGTGAATCCTGTACGATTGGAAGACCGCACGAACCACGCAGAATTGCTCGACCTGTCAGTGGTGGCGCCGTCACTTTGTTGTCTTTGGGTATATACACTGAATCCCGGAAACAACAAAGTTAGAACACTACCCCCGTCGGCTGCGAATCGTGACGAGGGCTCGGGCCCCGGGCGCGCGGTTGGTCGCGTCGAGGAGTGTCGAATGAATATCGCCGAGCTGCTGGCCTTCAGCGTCGAGCACCGGGCCTCCGATCTGCATCTTTCCTCCGGGCGGCCGCCCATGATGCGGATCGACGGGGAGCTGCGCGCCATCGATCTGCCCTCCCTGGATCATGCCACCGTCCTGGCGTTGGTCCGGGAGGTGATGGACGACCGTCAGCGCCGGGATTACGAGGAGCGGTTGGAGGTCGATTTTTCCATCGAGAGCCAAGGCGTTGCCCGCTTCCGCGTCAATGTCTTCGATCAGCAGCGCGGGGCGGCGGCCGTTTTCCGCGTCATTCCCTCGAAGGTGCCGACTCTGGGCGAGCTGGGCGCGCCAAAGGTGTTCGAGGAGATTGTCTCGGCGCCCCGTGGCCTGGTGTTGGTGACCGGTCCGACCGGCTCGGGCAAATCGACTACCTTGGCGGCCCTGATCGATCACCTCAACGACCGGCGCTACGCCCATATCCTGACCATCGAAGATCCTATCGAGTTCGTCCACACCGGCAGAAAGTGCCTCGTCAACCAGCGCGAGGTCCGCCGGAATACCCTGGATTTCGGCGCGGCCTTGCGTTCGGCCCTGCGGGAGGACCCGGATATTATCCTGGTGGGCGAGATGCGGGACCTGGAGACCATCCGGCTGGCGCTCACGGCGGCGGAGACCGGGCATCTGGTTTTCGCGACCCTGCACACGAGCTCCGCCGCCAAGACGATTGGCCGGATTATCGATGTCTTCCTCCCGGGGGAGAAGAGTATGGCGCGTTCCCTGCTCTCGGAGTCCTTGCGGGCGGTGATTTCGCAGATCCTGCTCAAGCGAGTCGGCGGTGGGCGCGTCGCCGCCCATGAGATCATGATCGGTACCCCGGCCATTCGTAACCTGATCCGTGAGGACAAGGTGGCGCAGATGTATTCGGCGATCCAGACCGGGCAGGCCTTTGGTATGCAGACCCTGGATCAGAGCCTTCAGGAGCTCCTGGGGCAGGGGCTCATCGCCCGAGAGGAGGCCGCATTCCAGGCCCGGGCCAAGGAGATGTCCTGATTGGAGACCGCCCTCGGGTCCGCAGGGAAGATGGGTACGTACCCGCTTCGCGCCCGTTGCGTATGGATCGACATTTGCGCGAATCTGGACAACAATGATTGTTTCGGAGCCGACCATCGGCTCGGGGGCGCCTTGCAAGAATGCAAGGTGTCCGTGCGGGGCGGGGATGCCCGGCCGTTTCTCAAGTACATCAGTGCTTGAAAGCACTACTGTCCGGGTAAATTATCGAATAGATTCAATTGGTTGCTGACTCCACCCCCATGATTTCTGTAACCTAGCTC
>JAIZWN010000033.1 GCA_020443945.1 Candidatus Thiosymbion ectosymbiont of Robbea hypermnestra
AAAGAAATTAAACGGCTGCCGAGGGGCGGAAAACCGGGGGTTTTCTCGGGTCACGAAGAACGCTTATTTTTTGTTCTGTTCTATCTTAAAACCTATCCGACCTTCGATGTACTTGGCTTTCATTTTGAGATGAGCGCCGGGCATGCCCACGATTATGTCGAGCTCTTTTTGGGCGTCTTGGCGCGCGCACTCACCGCCTTGG
>JAIZWN010000034.1 GCA_020443945.1 Candidatus Thiosymbion ectosymbiont of Robbea hypermnestra
AAAGAAATTAAACGGCTGCCGAGGGGCGGAAAACCGGGGGTTTTCTCGGGTCACGAAGAACGCTTATTTTTTGTTCTCTTCTCTCTTAAAACCTATCCGACCTTCGATGTATTGGGCTTTCATTTTGAGATGAGCGCCGGGCATGCCCACGATTATGTCGAGCTCTTTTTGGGCGTTTTGGCGCGCGCACTCACCGCCTTGGCTCAACTCCCTGAAGTCACGCTGGAAACTCCCGAGCAATTCTCTCAACTTGTTGATAAATATAATGATATTATCATCGATGGTGCTGAGATGCCCTGCGTGAGACCACAGGACGAG
>JAIZWN010000035.1 GCA_020443945.1 Candidatus Thiosymbion ectosymbiont of Robbea hypermnestra
AGAACAAAAAATAAGCGTTCTTCGTGACCCGAGAAAACCCCCGGTTTTCCGCCCCTCGGCAGCCGTTTAATTTCTTTGTTTTGGTACCTTTCTTCCTGAATTTCCTGGTAGGCCGCTGAGAAGTGAGGCACGAGCAAATCGAATTTCTCCCGGCTCATACCGATGATGGCTTTTATGCTCCGATCGATGGTAAGGTTTTTGAACTTTTCATACATCATGAGCTTGAACA
>JAIZWN010000036.1 GCA_020443945.1 Candidatus Thiosymbion ectosymbiont of Robbea hypermnestra
ACAGGATGCTTTAACTTTGTCGTTTTGAACTTCCATCGCACGGTGGCACGAGTTAAAACAAAGAAAATCCTGTTAATCCTGCAAATCCTGTTAATCCTGTACGATTGGAAGACCGCACGAACCACGAAGAATGGCTCGACCTGTCAGCGATGGCGCCGTCACTTTGTTGTCTTTGGGTATATACACTGAATCCCGGAAACAACAAAGTTAGAACACTACCGATAGGTGCTGCCAGCTAATCACCGGAGATTATCCGAGGCACGGAGGTTCATGACTGCCGTCGCACTCCAAATCAATTCCCCATTTGCGTTTATTCGCGTTCATTCGCGGACAAATAAGAAAACCAGACCTTGCGCATCCCGGATTCCCAAACGACCATGGCTGACGGCTGGTTCGCCAAGCTGGACCTCGGGTTCGAGTGCCGGGCCGGGCGTACCGTCCTGGCCTCCGGTCGCCGGCACGGACCCCTGTGCGTACAGCGGCCCTTCTATCCGGAGGGGGACGCCTGTCATCTCTACCTGCTGCACCCGCCGGGCGGCGTAGTGGGTGGAGACCGCCTGGAATTGGACGCGCGGGTCGGGGAACGGGCGCATGCCCTGCTGACCACGCCGGGGGCGACCAAGTTCTACCGCAGTACCGGCGCGCAAGCGGTGCAGCAACAGCGTTTGCGGATCGAGGCCGGCGGGGTGTTGGAGTGGTTCCCCCAGGAGAACATCCTGTTTCCCGGCGCCGAGGTTCGGAGCCACACCCGACTGGAGCTGACGGGGGACGCGCGGCTGCTCGGCTGGGAGATACAGGTCCTGGGCCGGCCGGTGATCGGCGAGCGCTTCCGATCCGGCACGGCCGATCTCGGGCTCCTCATCACGCGCGACGGTCGGCCCCTGCTCAGCGAACGCCTGCGCCTGGCCCAGGGCGATGCCCTCGAGGGCCCGAGCGGCCTGCGCGGCTATCCCGTCGTCGGCGCCTTCTTCGCCACCGGCGCCCAAACCGAGGACCTGGCGGTGGGGCGGGAGACCCTGACCCCGCCGGAACACGTCCTGTTCGCCATAACCCGGCTGGACGATCTTCTGGTGGCGCGTTGTCTGGCCCGAGCGATCGAGCCGGTACGGCGGACCTTTACCGCGCTATGGGGCCTGCTCCGGCCCCGATTGGTCGGACGCGCGGCCTGTCCGCCGCGGATCTGGGCGACCTGACAAAGAAAAATCCTGTCAATCCTGCAAATCCCGTGAATCCTGTACCATTGGATAACAGCACGAATCTCGAAAAACTACTGGTAACTTGCAACCGGCGCGAGGCGTAACCATGGAGCTCACACCACGGGAAAAAGACAAGCTACTCCTGTTTACCGCCGGTCTCTTGGCGGAGCGGCGCAAGGCAAAGGGCCTCAAGCTCAATTATCCGGAGGCCATGGCCTATCTCAGCTGCGCCATCCTGGAAGGGGCCCGGGAGGGCAAAACCGTGGCCGAGCTGATGGACCAGGGCCGCGCCCTGCTGACCCGGGATCAGGTCATGGAGGGCATTCCGGAGATGATTCGGGAGGTCCAGGTAGAGGCCACCTTCCCGGACGGCACCAAGCTGGTGACGGTGCATGACCCGATTCCATAACCCCACGGACCTCCCGGCGTTCAGTAGCGCGTTCATTCGCGGCAAAAAACCAATGAGAAGCCGGCGTCTCAACCCCTGACAAAACAAACGGGTCGAACATGAGCAATGATTCGAGCTTCAAAGGCTATGCGCTCGGTGCACTTCTGTCGGCCTGTGTCCTGGCGCCCTGCGCCCAGGCCGCCTTGCCGCTCGCGGTCGACCGGGAACCCCTGCCCAGCCTGGCGCCCATGCTGGAGCGGGTCACGCCGGCGGTCGTCAACATCTCCACCGTCACCCAGATCGAGGCCGAGACCCATCCCCTGCTGAGCGACCCCTTCTTCCGCTACTTCTTTGAGCTGCCCCGCAACCAGCGCCGGGAGCGCAAGAATCAAAGCCTGGGCTCGGGCGTCATCGTGGACGCCGAGAAGGGCCTGGTCGTCACCAACCATCATGTGGTGGATCAAGCGGACGCCATCGACGTCCGGCTCCGGGACGGGCGCGAACTCCGCGCCGAGCTGCTGGGCTCGGATTCGGAGACCGACATCGCCGTGCTGCGCATCCCGGCCCAGGGCCTGACCGCGGTCACCCTCGGGGACTCGGACCAGCTGCGGGTGGGAGACTTCGTCGTCGCCATCGGCAGCCCCTTCGGGCTCAGCCACACGGTCACCTCCGGCATCGTCAGCGCCCTGGGCCGGACCGGCCTTGGCATCGAAGGCTTCGAGAGCTTCATCCAGACCGACGCCTCCATCAATCCGGGCAACTCCGGCGGCCCCCTGGTCGACCTGCATGGCCGGCTGGTCGGCATCAACACCGCCATCCTGGCCCCCAGCGGCGGCAACGTAGGCATCGGCTTCGCCATCCCCGTGGCCATGGTGCGCGCCGTCGCCGATCAGCTCCTCGAACACGGCGAGGTACGGCGCGGGCTGCTCGGCGTCGTCGTCCAGGACCTGACACCGGAGCTCGCCCGTGCGTTGGGCGTGGGCGAGGCCGACGGCGCCCTGGTCTCCCGGGTCGAGCCCGGCTCGGCGGCCGAGACCGCGGGACTAGGCCCCGGCGACCTGATCGTCGCCGTCAACGGGCGGCCCATCACCGGCGCCGGGGCCCTGCGGGCCTACATCGGCCTGTTGCGGATCGGCACCCCCCTGCAGCTGGACCTGATCCGCAACGGCAAACGCCTGCGGCTCACGGGTAAGGTCGCGGACCCCTATGCGGATTACAGCGATGGCGGGCGCCTGAGTTCCACCCTGAAAGGCGCCAGGCTGGGAGACCGGATCGAAGGCGCCGGCAGCGACCGCCTGTTCGCGGTCGCCGTGGGCACCGTGGACAAAGACAGCCCCGCCTGGCGCACCGGCCTGCGCGAGGGAGACCTCCTGTTGGAAATCAATCAGGAGCGGGTGCGCAACCTCGAGGAGCTCGGCCGCACCCTCCGCCGGACCCGGACAATCCTCAGCCTGCTGATCCGGCGCGACGGCCGGGTTATCGCCCTGCGGCGCCGCTGACCCCCCTCCCGACAACCACCAAGACAGGCACAGCCCAACTCCAGCGAGGCTTCGGCTCAAACCAACGACGGGTGAATGTTTGGCTCGTTCCGGCGCTGTTTTTTATCCACGGATTACGCAGACTCGCGCGAATTGCATAGTCTCTGGACGCTTGTCGCAATGTTCTGATCGGACAGGATTAACAAGATTTTGCAGGATTAACAGGATGCTTTTTTGTCGCTTTAAACTTCCACCGCACGACGACATGTATAAAACGATAAAAAATCTTGTAAATCCCGAGAAATCCTGTGAATCCTGTCTGTTAGCTGAAAGCACGAATCTCGCAGCCTGTAGATTGGGGTTTGTACCTCACCCCAACCTATGGGCTGGCAGCCGTCAATACAGATTAAAGCTCCATTCACAATTTATTCTGCACGAATCGGCGTAATCTGCGGATAAACAAGAGGCGAAACATGTTTTGCCCCTACAGTCGGTTTGGCAGGGGCCGGTTGCCGGGGTGGTTATGCGGGCCTTGTATTTGTTTGTCGGTGGCAGGAGACGTACAGCTTCTCGGCCGATGACCGTATCTGCTCCTGAATGCTGGGGAGGTCGCTCTCGAACTCGGTAGCCAACCAACGGATATAGCCCCAGTTCTCCGCCGTGAGTCGGTCGCGCAGACCGGGAAGGTCATGCAGTAAATCGAGACTCAAGTCATCCGGGCCGGAGACCTTACGAGGATCGGTGAAAAGTCGAATGAGGTAGCGGTAAAAGATGAACTCCTGGGGATATCGGATGGCCCCGTCCGGACCTCTCTGTGCCGCAAGCTCATTCGTTTTTGCCACCACGTCTAACTGCTGCCGCAGCCGCAATGTGTCCCTTCTCAGCTCTGCTCTTGCTTCTTCGTGCCTCTTCCCTTCCCCCTGCCATTCTCTGCGCAGGTCGAACACCATACTCATGGCAGTTCCTGTGAACAGCGTAATGACAACAGCAATTATGCCGATGAACAGGTTCGGATCAGTGGTTTTCTGCCCCTTATTAGACGCAGTTCCCTGACTGCTGGTGCCGGTGTTCTGCTGTTTCTTATCAGGAGTTTCCTGATTGCTAGCGTTGGTGATCTGCTGCTCCGCGGCAGGTGTGGTTTTCTGGTTGCTAGCGTCGGTGATCTGCTGCTCCGCGGCAGGTGCGGTTTTCTGGTTGCCAGGGTTTGACGCCACCAAAAGACCGACAGAATGAAGGAACAGGATCAGTGTCAACCCCCCTAAACCAACCAGTAGAGAAGACCCAAGTATTGGTTTCCAAAAGCGAATTCCAGATCGACGAAAAGAGGACGCAAGCCTGTACGTCCAAAGATAACGACCCAGCATGAGGAATATGGCGCTTAAACCGAACCAAATCCCACTGATAACTTCCGCCGGTACTGAAAATGACCAAAATTGAGACATCTTCTTCTCCTTAGCGAACCTGGAGGCGTTCCTGAACCCTGTCCAGCAATACCCGTGGCTCATCTTTCAGCTTGTCTACGGTAATCTCCGAATCGCCTGTTCGATCAGGCAAAACGGTGTAGTAAATGAAAGGTAATCCAGGGCGATGCTCCTTGAGCCATTCTCCCAGGGCGGTCCCGTAACGCTGAAAGGCCCTGTCTTCATCCGGCTGGTCGAGATACTTCCTGAGTATTCCTGGGATTCCGTTGGTAAAGCGCAGATCAATTACAACCAAGTCGAATGTCCCCTTGTCACCGCCCTTCTCCAGCAAATTCAACCCTTTGGTCAAGGAGTCCTGGAAATCGACCTCCGCCCCCTTGCTTTCCAGCAAGGCCATGGCGGGTGAAATGGTGAACTCCTCGTCATCGATCATGAGGATCCTTCTTTCCGCCAGGGGCATGGGTGTCGCGTCTGTCATCTTGTCCTCCTGAAGTCTTATGATTGCTGTGCATAGGGCCATTCGAGCCGGAACCGGACATGGCCAGTCTGGCTGCCGCTGTCTTCCAACACCAGGTTGCCGGAATGGAGACGCGCGGTATTCCTGGCGATGGTCAGACCCATACCAAGCCCTTCGCCACAGGCATTGCTGCCGCGGCGATCCAGCTTGAAGATCTCCTCTTCCTCTCCCCCGAGGATCCGGCCCGGATTCGAAATCCACAGGAACCAGTAGGATTCTCCAACCTCGGCGCTGATTCGGATCGGACCATCACCCTGGGTATAACGGCACGCATTGCCCAGCAGCTCTTCGAGAACCATATCCAATGCGTCGGAATCGCCCTTCAGCTTGGGCGTGGAACCGAACACATGGTCATGGTAACCACTGATAGAGGCGGGACAATCCCCTGGAACCAAGAATCTCTCTTCAAGTGCGGTCCGGATACGGCCAAACCGTTCCGACCAATCCAGATTGAAATTGCCCCCGATCTGCCACTGATGCTCCTGATCCCGAATCCGGGTGAGAAGACGGCGCAGTAATCCGGCTTGCTCGGTGGCCTGACGTAATGACTGGTCCCTGCGATCCGGCGCCAACTGATCCAGAATCTCCAGATTCCCGGCAACGGCATTGACCCGGGCCCCGATGCGGTGGACCACCTCCCCCAGCCAGAGGGTGCGCCCCTGGCGTTGGGTCTCCGCCTCCAGGAGCGGGGCCGCTACCTGGAGCAGGTCGTCGAGCCGGACCAGCCGCTCGGGATCGAAGTGCATTTCCTCCCGGTGATGCAGACTCACCGCGCCGATCACCCGCTCACCACGCTTGACCGGTGTTGCCACCAGGCTCCCGATCCCCCGCTCGAACCAGTCCTGGAAATCCAAGGCATCAGCCGGTTCCCGCGCCAGAAATTCCCAGACTTTCCCGGCACGCAAATCCTGGAACCGGGTAGATTCCCTGAACCAGGGCTCCACGATCATGCCTTTTGTCGTCCAGGCATCGATGGTCGCAAGTCCCTTTGTGCTGGACGGAATGACAGGCCGGACCTCCTGTTGCTGTGCTCCGATGGCGGCATGGACCTCGAGTCCCTCTTCGGTCCCTCCGACCGCCGTCAGGAGCCAACCACCCTCGGCATCCGTAATCTCTATGGCCTGTTGCAGCAACGCATGCTCCAGGTTTTCCAGACCGGTGGCGTGAAGTAACGGGCGCCAGGCCTCCATAACGGCCTCATGGGCTGCCACGCGCCGCCGCTTGGCCTCATCACGTAAAAGTCCTCGAAGGGACGTTACGGCAGAAACCAGATAATTCTCGAGCCATGGCACAGCCTCGTCAGAAATCTTCCCCCATTCGGCAGCAGGTCGCTCTAATCCTCGGCAATCGCAGCTTAGAAGTCCGAGGACCCGCATCTTCTCCCCGTCCCGGTCCAATATGGGAATCTCGATCCAGTCGACCATTTTCTCCGTGCCAATGATCCGGTTTCGTATCTCCCACTCGTCATCATGCGGTTGCTCCGCTTCCTTGAAGTGTCCGTATTGCAACTCCTGCATTTGGTCCAGACCAAGGTGTTGATACTCTCGCAAGCGATCGAGAATTCGGCCCTTTAATGGTCGGGGGATGGGCAATCGGTAGTCGCCGGCAAGCCCGCCGACCTGCTGCTCTAAGCTGATAATACCTTCTCCTCCGGATAGTTCGGAGATCATTTGGAAACGAGCGCGGGTGAAATGGGTCCGGGTGATTTCTCGGAGGACCCGCTCAACCTCCTCATGGAATTTCTTGGGGTCAGGTTGCGTAATGAGGCTCAGCCATTGCAAAATGTTCAGTTGCGCGTCTTTGTCTTTGAATCCGCGCTCCCGTAGCCGATAGTAGCCGTCCTCAACCCGCCGTTCGGCCTGCTCCGATGATACGTGGGGAAGCGGACCCCATCGCATTGTGTCGCGCCATTCACCGGATTGCCGTGCCAACAGCGTTCGGAGATCCTCCGTATCCACGGGAGGGGTGTAGGGATTCGCGGACCACTTTGCGTTGGCCCAGACGACCTTGCCGGCGGCATCCAACACCCGGATGGGCTCCGGGAATGCCTGGAGCCAAACCGGATCAGGCTTCAGGGGCCATTCGGGTGGGGATTGCCCAGAAGGCACTGAATCTATCCTTCTCTTCACGAGTGTCTGGCGGAGAGCGACCGTCAGACTGTCCAGAAGATTCGGGTCCACCTTATCGAACCACTGTCGCTGGATCGTGAGCCTCGGAAAGCGTTTGCGTAGGGTGCCGATATCCGCGTCCGGCACCCCGGTCACAATCCAGATTCGGAGCCGGCTCGCCAATTTTCTGTCCTTCTCCAACGCCTCCAGCCACCCTAATTCCAAGGAGAAATCCAATAGGACCTCGAAGCGGCCATGGGGAGGGGCATGGTCGCGTAGGCACTGATAATCCTGCAGATCGCAAATCCGTACGTCAAAGCCCTTTTTCTTCAGGAGATCCGCAAACACCTTTCCGAACACTTGGTTGTCATCGACGATAAGTACGGTTTTTTTAGCCACGGGTTGCCTCCCAGTCCGATATTCCTATGGGAAATTGCATCCGAAATCGGGTCCCCAGAAAGCGTGTGGTCTCGGCGAGCTCCAGTCGCCCCCCCCACCCCATGCACCAGCCGTTCGGAGATATAGAGACCCATCCCGATGCCCTCCGGCCCGCGGGTGCTGGTGCGGGGGCGAAACAGCCGGATCCGCTGACCCGCATCGATACCCGGCCCGTTATCCTCTACCTGGACCCACAGGGGCAGGCCATCGGCGTCTTCGGGATGGACCTGGATCCTGACCTTGACGACTCCGGCATCCCCCAGGGGTCCGACCTGGTAGAGGGCATTGCTCAGGAGATTGAACAGGGATTGCTCCAGGGCCTGGGCATCCAGGGCGATCTCGAGCTCCGTTGCGGGGGCCTGGTCGAGCCAGAGACCGGGCGCTTGATGATGGGGGTCCTTGTGTGTCTGCCTTTGGCTTTGTTGGCGCAGATCCGCTTCTACCAGGTCGACGACACGTCGTACCGTCTCGATCACCCGGACCCGTTGCGCCCCGCGGCGGCGGATACGGCCCAGCTCATAGCCGGCGGTCCTCTCCAGCTGCTCGAGTTGATCCAAGAGGGTACGGGTTTGCCCCCGGATTTCCTGTACCCGCACCATCGCCCCCTGATCGGTGGTATTGGCCTGGGAGGCGAGCCGGCCGCGGAAGCCTCGGATCGCCAGCAGGGCCGGGGCAACGATCTGTTTGAGCTCATGGGCATAACCACTCCAGAAACGGCCCAGGACGGCGAAAGGCCGCTCCTCGTCCAGGGCGCGGGTCATCTCACGACGGACAACCAGGGCCGCCAAGCCCCGCCCCAGAATACGAAGGGTCTGTTTGGTCCCCTCGGGCAATTGCCGGCGGGAGAACAGGATCAGGGCGTGGTCCGGGGCGCCAAATTTCCGGAGGGGCAGGCCGAAGACACTGGCGCATCCGTCCGGTACCAGTATCTCCAGGGGTCCGAATTTATCCTGCTCCTCTTCGGTTTCTCTTTCTATCACGCCGGCGATCAGGGTCTGACCGAAGAAGGGTTGGGTCTCATGGACCTGCCGGGTATCCAGCCCATGCCAGGCCAGAGGCTCGAAGAAGCCGGGGCGCGTGCGTTCCGCCCACAGAGCGGCTGCAAGTCCCAAGTCCCGGCAGAACTCGGCCAGCAGGTCCGTGGCCTCTTGCTGGAAATCCAGCTCCAGGGCCCGTGTCACCCAGGGGTTTTCCCGGTCGGACTCCGGGGATTCCTGATGTGGAGCCGGCGGTTTCCCCTGGGATAACCAAACCAGAAGTTCCTTAGCATTCAACGGTTTGAGGAAGCTTGGGTAGTGGCTGGCTCTCAACAATGCCTCGTCGCCACTACAGACGGCTACCTGGGTCTCTTCTCCCAACATGGAGGCGATAAGGCGGTCACATTCGCTCCACTCATCCGAGCCACCGTCGAGAAGGCAGTCGAGCAGTAGGTGAGTAGGCCGGTCCCCCGTGTGCAACCGGTCGTCGAATACTTTGCAGCTATGCAGGGGTTCTACCTCGGCGCCCAGGAGATCGAGCCAGGCCGCCAGGGCCGAGCGGAAGCCTTGGTTGTTGTCCACGACCCAGAGACGCACACCCTCCAGCACCGGCTCGGCATGAAAGGCCCGCGGAGATGGTCTTGTTTCCCCGGATTCCCGGACGACCCGTTTCTGCGCCTGGGCCTCCGTCCGGGCCTGTGTCCTTTGTTTCTCGATAACCGGCTGTAGATCAAGATCAACCTGGAGCAGGCCCGTATTCACACGAGTGATCCGACCACAGACCCGGTCGCCCACATAGAGGGTTTCCGCAATAGGGTCATAGCCTACGCCGGGAACCTGTGCTCTGTGCAGCAATGCTTCGATTTCCGTGTGGTCCAGAACAACGATGGCCGCGTAATCCTCTACATAGCGCACCACCCGACCAGAGACATCCTCCCCGACTTGCGGGCACCGCCGAAACCAGGGGTTGATGTCCTTATCCGCCCAACGCTGGTTGAGGGACCAGAACCGAGGATCCCGTTCCGTGGGGTTGAGGAGAAATACGAACATCCTGTCGTCCGCCCGAAGTTGGTCCCAGCAGTCCTGGAGGGTCCTATCGGCGCGTTCTTTATGGAGTCGTCCACGCCGACCGTCGGGAAGATTCAGGTTGCAGTAGTCCGATCCCACCGCGCCGAAGATGGTCCCGACGACGACCCGCTTTTCCAAGGGGATACGCGGCCGGGAGGCCGAACCGGATGCCTTTTGGGTCTTCATATCATCTCCGGAAACCCTTCCCAATCGCGTATATGATCCTAGGGGGCGTTCTCAATTCTCACACAAAGACACCAAGCCACAAAGGGATCGTGGGTCATGGGTAAGGCGCCGGTT
>JAIZWN010000037.1 GCA_020443945.1 Candidatus Thiosymbion ectosymbiont of Robbea hypermnestra
ATTAACAGGATTTTCTTTGTTTTAACTCGTGCCACCGTGCGATGGAAGTTCAAAACGACAAAGTTAAAGCATCCTGTGAATCCTGTCCTATTTGAATTTGGCCCGGCACCTTCAACATGGCTTGAGTTTTCAGACAGCCTCTAAAAATAGGCCTTCAAAACGAGCGAAATGACACCGGCCAGCAGCACCCCGATCATCCACCGGTTGAGGCGAAGCTCGCCGTCCACACGCTCGAAACGCGCGTCCAGTCTGGATTCCAATCGCTCGATATCGCGTTTCGTGGCCAGCTCCGCTTCACCTTGGGCCTCCCGAAAAGCGTCGGCCACGGCTTCGGCCTGCCGCGGCTCGAATCCGGCGGCCTCCAATGTACGAACGAACCTGTGAGTATCGAATGTGATCGCTGACATACGCGGAGCATAGGTAACGGCGGGGAGGTCGTCAACATTCCCGGCAAATCGATTGGATGTGGGGTGTGCCCAACCGCCGGCCGGCCCCCGCGGTCCGATAACCATCAGGTGAAACGCGCCGCCTGATGGCGTTGCCCCAGGGATTCCTGCATGGTGGCGATCAGGGAGAAGGCGTCCTTGAGATGCCCGCGTTCCGGGGACGAAAGCTCCTTCGGAGACAGGTAATTATCCGCCTGTTCGCCGGCCTGGATGCGGCGCGCCTGGTGCCGCATGCGCAAATTGCCGATGAAGGCCAGGGCGTCGATCAGATTCGCGGCGCCATCCCGGCTCAGGACCTGGGCCTCGGCCCCTGCCCGCAGGCGTTCGATGGTGTTGATGGGCGAAATGCCGGCGGCGAGCGTATGTACCCGCGCCAGATCCACTACCGGTACGGTACCGCGGTGCTTGAGGTCGAGGGTATGGTCGTGCTCGCCGCCGCTGATGAGCACGAAGTTGTGGAAGAGCCCGATCGGCGGCCGGTGCTTGAGGGCGTTGGCGGCCATGTAGGCAATGAAAATGCGGTTCGCGCGGGAGCGCTTCAGCACATAGGTGTGCAGCTCCTCGAACAGACCCTGGGTATCGTGCAGGGGTCGCAGGTCGAAGAAGACATTGGCCAGCATGAGCGCCTTGGGTTCGGGGCGCTCGATCCAGCGGGTGAAATAGCGGCGCCACGCCCGCAGCGGTTGTCGCCACTTCGGGTTGCGGGCCATCACGTCGCCGGGACAGAGGTCGTAACCGCAGGCGGCGAGCCCGCTGTTCACCCGGTCGGCCAGGACGGCGAAGTACTCGTCGTCCGCGGGTGCGACCGGCTCGGCGAGCAGCAGGGCGTTGTCCTGATCGGAGTGGGACGATTGCTCGCGGCGCGCCTGGGAGCCCCCCGTCAGCCAGACATAAGGCGCCGGCGGCGGGCCGAGCTCCGCCTCCGCCAGCGCCAGCAGGCGGTTGGTGAAGGCGTCGGTCACGGCGCTGGTCGCCTGGCCGATCTGATCCGCGGTAGCGCCGCCGGTGACGAGCCGGACTTGCAGCTCCGGGACCTTGACGCCGATCCGGACCAGGGTTGCCGCGTCCGGCGCCCGATAGATGTCCCGCACCAGATAGGCCGGATCGGCGCTCTGGAAGCGCATCAGGTCGGAAGTGGACACGACCCCGATAACCCGACCGCCGTCCAGCACGGGCAGGTGATGGATGTCGAGCCGGGTCATGCTGAGCAGGGTCTCAAAGCCCAGGGTGCCCGCCCCGGTGGTGTGGGGGTCCGCGGTCATGATCTCGCGCACGGGGGCCGCGGGGGACAGGCCGGCGGCCAGGCACCGGCTGCGCAGGTCGTGGTCGGTGACCAGGCCGGCGAGCCCTTCCCCCTCCATGAGCAGCAGCGAGGAGACACGCTGCTCGGTCATGATCCGGGCGACGTCGCGGATGCTGGTGTCCGGCGTGGCGGCAACCGGGGAACGACTCAGCAGATCCGCGACGCGGACGGTCATAAGCCCCCCGTCGGTCGTGGATCCCCCCTCGATCCGGTGCAAGGCATTGCGCAGACGTTCGGCGATCGTATGCTCGAAGTAGGCGGAAAAGGCCTGGTGCCGCTCGCACAGACGATTCAGGTCCGCGCAGGAGAGCAGATAGACCAGGGTATCCTCGGCGGTATGGCAGGAGAAGATGACCTCCGGGCGATTCTCCAGGCGGCAATGCCACGGAAAAAGATCACCCTCGGCCAGCTTGCCGACGAGCTCGCCGCGCTCGTCGCGCAGATCGATGGCGCCGCGGCGCACGATATAGAGCGCGGGCGGGTCCCCGTCATCCGGCGGAAAGGGAGTATCCCGACGGAAGTAACGCACTGAGAGCTGCCTGGGCAGCCGTTCGAGCACCTCCTCGGGCAGCAGATCGAAGGGATGGTGACCGGCAAGGAAATCCCGGATCTCAACCAGCTCCACATCCATTTCCTGACTCCTTTCGTACAGGATTAACAGGATTTTCAGGATTCACAGGATTTTTTTACTGTTGGTAATAGCTGACCAAGAAAACAGAGGAGATCATCGGGGCAGCCGATGCGGTGCACAATGGGCTCGGCTCTGGTTTTCTGGAAAAGGTTGATGAGAATGCGATGGCGGTCGAGCTGCGATCGCGCAGGATTGCATTTCGTACCCAGGCACCCTTGAAGGTAACGTAC
>JAIZWN010000038.1 GCA_020443945.1 Candidatus Thiosymbion ectosymbiont of Robbea hypermnestra
ATTAACAGGATTTTCTTTGTTTTAACTCGTGCCACCGTGCGATGGAAGTTCAAAACGACAAAGTTAAAGCATCCTGTTAATCCTAAAAAATCCTGTGAATCCTGTCCCATTAGCAGATTGCGACGCGCGTGCCGACAAAACCGTAACCTGTTTTGCTTTGGTGGTTTCCGGGATTCGGCGTATATACCCAGGGACAACAAAACTACCACATTGCCCACTCGTGTACCCTTGCGCGTAGACGAAGCCTGGAAGAGTCGGTATCCTAGCCCCCATGGATCAGGCACCGGTTCATCCGATGCCTGATCCCTTCTTCCCTTCGCGCCCGTAGCTCAGCCGGATAGAGCGCTGCCCTCCGGAGGCAGAGGTCAGAGGTTCGAATCCTCTCGGGCGCGCCATCCCTTTCAACCACTCACGCGTAGCTGCTGACCCGGACGGATATGGGTATCTTCCGGCCCCATGCGGTTGAGACGCCGTAGCTCGGCAACCGACAGGGCATAATAGGTGGATACCCGATAGAGGGTCTCGTTCGGCTTGACCACATGAATCTTCGCGGCCTTGGATTTCTTTGCCGGTTTTGGAGCGGCTTTAGCCACCCGTACCGGCTTCTTCCGGGCCTTGGCCTTGACTTTAGCCTTGGCTACCTGCACCGGTTTCTTTCCGGCTTTGGCCTTGGCCTGAGCCTTGGCGACCCGTACCGGTTTCTTCCGGGCCTTGGCCTTGGCCTGAGCCTTGGCGACCCGTACCGGCTTCTTCCGGGCCTTGGCCTTGGTCTGAGCCTTGGCTACCTGCACCGGTTTCTTCCCGGCCTTGGCCTTGACTTGAGCCTTGGCGACCTGCACCGGTTTCTTTCCGGCTTTGGCCTTGGCCTGAGCCTTGGCTACCTGCACCGGCTTCTTCCGGGCCTTGGCTTCGACCTTAGCCTTGGCTACCCGCACCGGTTTCCGCTTGGCCTCGGATGAGGATACGGCCTTCGCCACCCGAACCGGTCTCTGCCCGGCCCTGGGCCTGGACTCGGCCTTGGCTACCATAATCGGCATGGGCGTGGGTGCGCCCGCCACTCGTTCGAGCATTCCTCCCGGAAGCCACACGGTGCTGCCGACCGGCAGACGGGCCCTGCCCTCCCGGACCGACTTTTTCCAATGCCGGTTCAGATCCGCGAGCCGATAGGTCGACACGCCGTAATGACGGGCAACCCATGGCGCGGACATACTGTGGCGGAGCACCAGGCGATCTTCGGAGAGGGGCTTCTGGTACCGGATGCCTCCCGAGAAATAGCGCTCGGGACGGCTGGCGATTTCCCGCGCCGCGACGAACTCGGCATAGAAATTGCGGGAGGCGAACCCGAACAGGGGACCCTTGTACCGACGCACGATGGTCCCGATGTCATTCCCGTAGATGGCCTTGGCCTTCTGCATACCCCCCTGGCCGTGGTTATAGGAGGTCACGGCCAGCGGCCAACTACCGAGCTTGCGGTAGGCGGCATTGAGATAGCGCGCGGCGCCCTCGGCGGCGATCACCGGATCGAGGCGTTCGTCGAGGGTACCATTGACCCTCATATAGAGCTTGCCGGTACCCCGCATGAATTGCCACATTCCCGCCGCGCCGACGCCGGAACGGGCATGGGCCTGAAAGGAAGACTCGACATGGGGAATAAAGGCCAGGTCCTCGGGCAATCCTTTGGCACGGAAGATCTCACGGAATTTTGCGTCGTAGCGACCGCTGATCGCCAGGCCGCGGCGGAAGCGTTCGCGTAAGCCACGCTGGCTGCGCACCCGGTCGGCGGCGCCCCAGACCGCATGCTTGCCGCCGGCATCCACGAGCTTGTTGTACAGTGCCTTCTGGTACCGGCCCGGGGGCAATCCCGACCGAATCCTGTCCTCCAGGTCCTCGAGGCGGCTCCGGTAATGGGCCTTGCGCGCCCGCACGAAACGCTTCTGCTCGGCCGTGTAACCGGCCCGACGTGAACCGGGAAGATTCGCCACTTCGTAGATCACCCCCATATACTCATCGTCATGGATGGCGACCTGACCCCGGCTCCATTCACTATAGACGTTACGCCAGAAGGCTACGTTGTCCTGGATCTCGGATGGGACGGGAAAAGGCCCATGGACCGACTTGTGTCCACCGCCGGTACCGGAACAACCGGCAACGGGGAGTACCAAGAACAACAAGACGATCAGTAGTATCTGCAAGCGAGCGGTCGTAGTCACGGGTAGATCCTCCTCCCCTCTTTGGGGCCTTGGCCGAGACATGGGCAACGGGAACTTTCTTTGTGGAGTGGAATATAAACAAGAACCGATGGGATGCACAACTCTATTGAGATTTCTCTTGAACTCCGGTACCCCGATTTCCGTGCATTCGGCCCATTCCAGGGCAGGGAAGCAATTTCTGGTAGGGTCCGTTGCGCGGACCTGGCGCGACGGAAGGAATCCGGCCCGATGCCCGCTGCGGGATGTAGATTGAGTATAGACCCGGACGCGGCTTTTCGGCGGTATCGATCGGATCGCTCCTCGGGTTTATGTCGAGTATCGAAACCGTCCGGTCCCGGATTTCGATTTCCACCCGGCGGAGGAATCATGCTACAAAATAGCCTCCCGGAAGGCACATCAGGAGCACCCCTATGCTGATTGTCCAGGTCTTTGTCCATGTGAAGCCCGATGCGATCGAGGCGTTCAAGGCCGCCTCGGTGGAGAATGCGCGCAACAGCGTGCGGGAGCCGGGCGTCGCGCGCTTCGATGTCATCCAGCAGGAAGACGACCCGACGCGCTTCGTGCTGGTGGAGGTCTACCGCACCGCCGAGGATCCGGCGCGCCACAAGGAAACGGCCCACTATGTGACCTGGCGCGACACCGTCGCCGACATGATGGCCGAACCACGCCGCGCCGTGAAGTACGGGAATATCTTCCCGGACGAGAACGGTTGGGACCTGGTGGAATCATGAGGAGAGCGCCATGACGTTCGAGTTCGCGACCGCCGGCCGCATTCTCTTTGGTGAAGGCGTCCTCGACCAGGCAGGCGCCCAGGCGGCCGAGCTGGGCAGTCGGGTGCTGGTGGTGGGAGGCGGCACCCCGGCGCGGATCGAGCCGCTGTCGGCCCGGCTCGCGGATAAGCGGCTGCCCGTCAGTACGCTCTGTGTCGTCGGCGAGCCATCGGTCGCATCGGTCCTGGTCGGCGCGGAGCAGGCGCGCGATTTCGGCGCCGATCTGGTCATCGGCATGGGGGGCGGCAGCGCCATCGACGCGGCCAAGGCCATCGCCGCGCTGCTGACCAACCCCGGCGATCCCTTCGAGTACCTGGAGGTCGTCGGCCGTGGTCGGTCCCTGGTCAATCCGGCCGCGCCGCTCATCGCCATCCCCACCACCGCGGGCACCGGCGCCGAGGTAACCCGCAACACCGTGCTCGCGGCGTCCGAACAAAGGATCAAGGTGAGTCTGCGCCATCGCTCCTTGTTGCCCGCGGTCGCCCTCGTGGACCCCGTCCTGACCTACGGGATGCCGCCGGCGGTCACGGCCGGCACCGGACTGGACGCCCTGACCCAGTGCCTGGAGCCCTTTGTCTCCCACCTGGCGACGCCCCTGACCGACGGCTTCTGTCGCGAGGGGATGCGACGGGCGGCGCGCTCATTGCGCTGCGCCTTCCACGATGGTTCGGATGTCGCGGCGCGCCGGGACATGGCGCTGACCAGCCTGTGCGGCGGTCTGGCCCTGGCCAATGCCAGGCTGGGCGCCGTCCATGGCTTGGCCGGTCCCATCGGCGGCATGTTCGACGCCCCCCACGGCGCCGTCTGCGCGCGTTTGCTGCCCCCGATCATGGCGGCCAATGTGCGCGCCCTGCGAGAACGTGACCCCGCCTCGCCGGCCCTGGCTCGTCACCGGGAGGTCGCGGCCATCCTTACCGGCGACCCTACTGCCGAGGCCACCGACGGCGTCGCCTGGATGCAGGCGCTCGGCGACGAGCTGGCCGTGCCCGGCCTGGCCGATTACGGCGTCTCGCCAGGCGATCTTCCCGCTATCGTCGCCAAGGCCATGCCCTCCAGCAGTATGCAGGGAAATCCAATCGCCCTGACGGCAGCGGAGCTGACGGCCGTACTCACCCACGCGCTGTAGGCCTATCGGCGGTGTTCTAACTGTGTTGTTACAGAATATAGGACGCTTTGAAAATTTTCGTACCATGGGACTTAGGGGGGCGTTCTCAATTCTCACAGTAGAGTAGAGGACAGGTTTCCCGTGTTCTTAGATTTGGCCTATCCGTTCCCGCCCC
>JAIZWN010000039.1 GCA_020443945.1 Candidatus Thiosymbion ectosymbiont of Robbea hypermnestra
CCGTGATTTCGTTGGATTTCTCTGCCGTGGCCTCCTGACCGAGTACCAAACGATTGGTGTCGGCCCAGGCACTGACCATGTGCAACGCCTGACGGCCACGCGCGCAATCACGTGAGCCTCGGGCGGTTTTACCATCCACGGCAATCACCTGACCGCCTGTTGCCTCCGTAACGGCTTCGGTCCAGTTCGCAAAGCACGTTTGAAAACCCTTTACCGACAGCCGTGAGAGCACGCTCGCAATACAATCATGAGACGGTACACCATGCGCAAACGGGGCGAATCGGCGTAGCCAGGAGAGCTTGGCCTTACCGAACTGTTCGATGGCCTCCCAGCCATCAGCACCACTGGTAACGGCACAAATGACCAGGATCAGAATATCCATCAATCCGTGCAGCTTGTTACGCTCAACCCGAGGATCTTCCAGCTGGGAAAAGTGGTCTTGAAAACGGCTTGTCATGGGGAAACTCCAACTGTCGTTTCCCGCGAGTTTCTCCTATCTATTTGTTAACATGCAACTTTATACGCGCTCGCCCTGGGACGAGCTGGCGGCGAAGTAGCACCGACCGCGGGTTCTGCTAAACTAACAAGCTCGCACAAGCGGGCCTTTGTCTTTGTGGTACACTTCAGTGATGGGGGCAAGGCCATGCAGTAGGCCGACGTCGGGTGGTGTTACGATTCTGTTGTTTCCGGATATACAAGCAGGATGAGGATATTTCCAGCCGTATCCCGGAGACAATAAAATCAAAACGCCATCAGAGAGGTTCCATACCGACGATGATTTTGAGGTCGCGTAGAGGCAACGATCGGTCTCGTATAGTTGATCAATCCGGTTTTTTTAGCCGTGATTTAAAGCCACCAGCTTTATCCAGTGGAGTGTTTTCGAGCGGAGCAACAGCATGAGAAATAAAAGACCTATGATTGTTGTAGTATTCCTAGCCATAGTGATTGCTGATGCTTTTCTTTTTTCAAGCAATGCATTCGCATGGTTGAAAGTTTGTAATTCTTCAAACAATACCACGGCTTGGGTAGCAGTGGCTTTATACCATTACAATCTCGAGAAATGGATTTCGGAAGGATGGTGGAAAATAGAGCAAGGACGCTGTACCAAAGTTCTTGGTGGTGGCCCCCTCAGAAATAAAATCTATTATCTATATGCCCATGGTTCAAGGAGAGTTGAATGGGGTGGGAGTTATCGATTTTGTACTGAGAAAGAGGCATTTTCAATCCATAATGCACATGAGTGTGCAAGTTTCAAGAAAAAAGGTTTTTGGAGAGTCGATACAGGAGATGAGGTGAATTATACTGTAAGGCTCCAATAATCTGTGGCTCTTTATGGATTCCGGACTGGTAGGATGTTTTGCGCAAATTCACCTTCTCAGCAAACTAGCAGGGCGTTGTATAATTTGTTGTTTTTTTTGAGAAAAGACTGCCTGTTCTGTCATCGGTCAGAGGGCTACGGACCGCCGCCCTCTTCGATCAGTCTGGAATCCATAAAGAGCCTAATCTGTTTCGATGCAAGTGAATACACTAGAACTCTCTCAACTTGATTGCGCCGATGACAAGCGTGAGGCCGACTGTATTAAGCAGGGCAACCGAATAATAATCACTGCTAAAACACGACCAATGAACAGAACCACTGCCAGATTCTTTGCCTTTTTTCTCCTTTTAGTCTTTTTTCCCACCCACTTGGTGGTATGTGCTGACTCAGAACATCACCACTTAAAGTTTCCCCATGTGTTGGGTGCTATCCGGTCGATGGAGTTCTTAGATGCTTTACTTTCCGATTCAACCCGAGCGGAGCTGCATCTCGATCGGGATCAGATCGCATTGATGCACGAGCTTCGGAAAAAGAATGTTTCTGCTTTGTGTGCATTCTACGATGAGGTAAAAGGATACAATGAACTTGGAGAGGTAGCTAAAAGTTATGAGGTTCTAGTAACCATCAATCGAAGAATCCAGCGAGACATGATGTTAGCTATGACGGGGAGTCAGCGTCTCCGTTTTATGGAGCTGCTTTTGCATGCAGTAGGATGGAGCAGCCTACTTGATGCGGACGTAGCTAAATCCATGCAGCATATACTCGGGTTGACCCCGGTTCAAATGGATTCATTAACGAGTCTACGTCACGATGTCCAACGTCAAATACTTCAGATATTTCCAGCTACGAACGAAGATATCATCAAAACGATTTCTCGTATCAAGCAGAAGGAGAAAAAGATAATAGATACGATAAATCCACGGGTTGGAGAACTACTCACTAGAGAACAACAGACAGTGTTGCGGAGAATGGCCGGAAAACCACCGGTATCAAATCGGCCCTTATTCGTCAATATAATCGGAAACCCTTTCCAATCGTGTGACACCGCCTCCGGGAGTGAGCGACATGTCAAAGATTCTCGATAAATTACCCGAAGATACATCGTTATGGACAAAAGCTGATATTATTTTCCTCCTTAACGCGCGAGGAGATGCCCAGGAGCAACTTTTCTCCAGGGCACGGACAGTCAGAAACCTCTGTGGTCTGGAAAACATAGTTATCAGAGGTGTTATTGAAATATCGAATTACTGCCAGAAAAAATGCACTTTTTGTGCGATGCGTTGCCACAACAAAAGCGTGAACCGCTACCGCTTGTCCGCTGAAGAGATTCTGGCGACGGCGGAACAGATTCACGATATACCTGAAATCAATGTTTGTTTTCTACAGAGTGGCCAGGATCCGCATATCGATAAGATCCTCGGTGAAGCTATTATCAAGCTTAGGGAACGCTTTGGTATGGAAGTCTTGCTCAATCTCGGCGAAAAAGATGCGGCAACATATCACCATTATGCGCAACTTGGCGCAGAGTCCTACATACTAAAATTTGAAACCTCCGATGCTACCCTTTATCGAGACATCGCGCATTCATCTCTCGATGACCGCTTACAGTGCATCAAATGGGTAACAGATTCGGGGATGAGGCTGGGAACGGGAAATATTGTTGGCATTCCGGGACAGAACATTTCCAGTATGGCAGATGACATCCTGCTTGCGACAAGACTTCGACCTGCGTTTGCGAGTACGGCCCCCTTTATCCCAAACGTTGGAACGCCGCTGCAAGATAACCCCTACGGTGATTTCGACGTGGCGTTGAATACGATAGCAATTCTCCGGATCATGCTCGGCAACGTTCGTATACCGGCAGTTAGTGCTCTGGAGAAGCTTCGTCCAGGTGGCCAACTTATGGGGATCAACGCCGGTGCCAACGTCCTAACCGTAAACTTCACGCCCGAATACCACCAAACAGACTACCGGATCTACTCTGATAAACGCTTCGTGGTCAAACTCGACCACGCGTTTTCAGTTGCAGAGCACTCGGGCCTTCCAATATGGGAAAAGGAGTACGTGTGAGCACAGGTAGTCTGGGTAAAAGAACGGTTCACTCTCCAGTCCGTAATCAGAAACAAGTAGAATGGGAGAACACGTTAACTCATAGCCCCATATAGAGGGTTTTCTCAAGCCACCCGCTATGCGGGTGGTCTAATTGATGATTCAGAGAGGCAATTTTAATGAGTACCACAGGCCGCCAAGAGATGATTTCTAAAGCCCGGGCTCGTATCACTGACCTCAAACGGTTACAGGATGCCGGGCTCATATGTGAGAGCGGGGAATTCTTCCCTTCCGTTCACTA
This sequence comes from Candidatus Thiosymbion ectosymbiont of Robbea hypermnestra, assembly GCA_020443945.1. GTDB lineage: Bacteria > Pseudomonadota > Gammaproteobacteria > Chromatiales > Chromatiaceae > Thiosymbion > Thiosymbion ectosymbiont_B. Next base: position 3,669 of record JAIZWN010000039.1, read on the forward strand.
CCCTCCTATTACTATGTATCCGGAAACTACCGAAGAACAGCTCTTTAGTGGATATACTAATCCGCCTGATGGTCTCTTTGATATCTATGTCCATATTCCATTCTGCGAGCGCCGTTGCGTCTTTTGCCACTATCCGCTGAAGCTTGGTAAAGGCCAGGGAGACGAAAAACATCATTACCTGCAGATGATGGAAAAAGAAATGGATATCTATATGCGACGGTTGCAGGTAGATCGTATTGATGCTCGCTCGATCCTGGTGGGCGGCGGTACCCCTACCTACCTGACATTACAACAGCAGGAATATTTCCTGGAATATTTCCTAAAGCGTGTTGATTTTTCCAGGTGTACCCAGTTCAACTACGATGTCGACCCAGGGTCATTGATCGGCCCTGATGGCCTTGCTCGACTTGAGATGATGCGGGATGCGGGTGTTGATCGACTTACCATCGGGGTCCAGTCTCTGGATGAGGATATCTTGAAGAAGATGAACCGCCCGCATGGTGTGAAAGATGCTTTGGAATCAATTGAAAACAGCAGAAAACTGGGGTTTCAGGTCAATATCGAGTTTATCTTTGGTTACCCCGGACAAACCCTCGATACGTGGGTCGATGTGATCGAAGAGGCTGTACAATTGGATGTTGAAGAAATCCAGCTTTATCGGCTAAAGATAGAGGCCTATGGCGATTACCAGGGGCCGATAAAAAAACAGTTACAGATTCATCCCACTGATCTCCCATCGGTCGAAGACACGATCACCATGAAGCAGCTGGCAATCGACATCCTGGCAGAGCATGGTTATCGTGAAAATATGCGCCGTGTCTTCAGTAAGAAACCTGAGCACTACTCACACTATGCCCATAATCAGTGTTGCATGCTTTATGATGAAATCGGTTTTGGCCTCACGGCTTTCAGCAGTCTGAGGGATCGCTTCGCCCTGAATACCCAAACATTCGAGAAATATTATAGTAAGATTGATGCGGGGGAGTTGCCGATCAATCGAGGCTTGGTACGAAGTAACGACGAGCAAATGCGCTGGGCGATCGTGCTCCCGTTAAAGAATCGCGATATTCACAAGGGTGCATATCAAGGAGCCACGGAAACACCGTTCTCCCGTGCCTTTCCAGAGCGTTTTGAAAAGCTCAAGGAATTCGGATTGGTAGAAGAGAATGATGACATTGTCAAACTGACAAAGCTCGGCGCATTCTTCGCCGATGAGGTAGCTGAGTCCTTTCATTCTCCGGATTACGTACCATTTCCTTCTTCGGAGTATTCAAATGGCCCATTGAATCCGTACTTGCCTTCTCGACAGGAAGGCACTGTAGTGTAATGGGTCCCGGTTTTGCCTTGCCCGAGGCGAGTAGACAATCTGTAAAGCGAGGAAGTCGATGAAAAACATATTTATCCTATCCTGCGTCATCCTCTGCCAATTCTTCTTTGCCGTTGAATCGCATGCGGAGGTAGAACGAACAGACGGGATGGGCAAAAATGCTGCCCCCCAGTTCGCGATAAGTATTCAATCGAAGGATTCGATTACCCACTTGGGTAGTCTCGATTCGTTTGAGATTACGGAGGCCGGAACCCAGGCCGCTAGATTCCTGCTCAACTACCTGAATGACGGCGACCGTGAAGATGCACGTTTCGCCGTCGACATCTACGAACGCATCATTCCAATTGAAAACTTCGGCGGTGAATACTGGGCTCTACAATGGTTTGGTGAGTACTTTCTTGCCGATGAAGACAAACGTCGACAGATGCTTGAAGATCGCTACGTAAGGGCCTTTTTCGACCATATGGCTGTGGATGACTTCGCTCCGCTAAAGGACTATATGGTCGCAAAATATAAGCTCGGAAATCTGAAGGGAGCTGGCTCTAAAGAGGCCATTGAACGCGAAAGGTTCCTTGAGGATTTCCTGCTGTTCAATAACCCAAGGCGTGAAAAATGGGAGCAGACGTCAAAGATCATGGAGGTTCTAAAGGTTGAATCAGGAATGAAAATCGCAGATGTCGGAAGTGGTCCTGGATACTACTCATTCCGATACTCAGATCTGGTTGGTCCAGAAGGACATATCTATGCCATCGACACGGTCAAAAAACATCTGAAATACATTGAAGAGGTTGCGGATCGCCATGATATCTCAAACATAGGCACTGTTCATACCAAAAGCGATTCGATTGATCTTCCCGAGAATTCCGTCGATCTCATTACAATGGTCTCGTTGTATCACATCATCTATCTGACCTCGATGGAGGAGGTAAAGGATCGTTTTGTCGAGAGCATCAAAAAGGCACTTCGACCGGACGGCCGGTTCGTTGTCGTCGATAACGCATTGGTAGAGGCAGGGAAGTTACCCTACCATGGCCCCTATATCGCGCGTGATCTCATCATCGCGCAGCTCTATTATTATGGGTTCGATTTGGTCGAACAATATCAGTTCATTCCGCAACGCTACGTACTCGTTTTCAAACAACGGCAGTAAGAGACCATGGATATCCCGTGGATCGGCGTCTCTGCCGCACTCGGGTCCGCTGCTTCATGGGCTGCAGGATCGATCCTTTTCAAACGGCTGAGTGAGCGTATCTCATCACCCGCCATGACGTGGGTGAAAAGTATTGTCAGCGTTGTACTGATTGGGATCGCACTCGTATTCCTCGGATACGAGGAAATGGGGTGGCACATAACGGCACTGCTCATTGGCAGCGGATTGCTGGGTATAGCGCTTGGTGATACTTTCTTTTTCGAGGCGCTTCGCTACCTCGGCGCACATGCCGTTGTTGTGTTGCTCATGTTGGGGCAGGTGTTGACCGTTGTTCTCGCCGTCCTTTTTCTAGATGAGCGACCGACACCACAGATGTGGTTCGGTATCGCCCTTGTATTGTGCGGAGTCACTATCGTTCTATATGCCAGAATGAGTGATGATGAAGGTTCATCGCATACACGCTGGCGCGGTGTACTTTTCGGATTCCTGGCAATCTTCTGCATGTCTATATCGATTATCCTTGCCAAGCAGGCGTTGGAAGCCGTTTCCGCAATGCAGGCAACCTTCGTGCGCATGTTGGCTGGAAACCTGGGTATGTTGGTATTCGGGATGGGGACGCAACAACTAAAGAGCTGGACACAACCTTTTTCTGATTCGAGATTGGCGACAGAATTCATTTTTGCTGTGGTCGTCGTCACATTCGGTGGATTTTGGCTATCTCTCGTAGCTATCAAATACACCGATGTATATATTGCTAATACGCTGATCGCTACCGAACCGCTTTTTGTCTTGCCTATGGCGCTATTCTTCCTAAAAGAGCGAATAACCAGCTGGGCATGGATTGGTTCGGTGATCGTCGTTTTCGGTATCGTCCTACTTGTTAATGGTTGAATATCATACGTATGCTGCGGGGTACGTTACAAAGATCTGTTTCTCTCGGATCGGCAACCTTTTTGGTTGTATCTTCGGTCATTGGTTCTGGTATCTTTTTTACCCCGGGAGTGATTGCCGGCCTGTTGCCGAGAGCAGACCTGATTCTGGCGGTGTGGGTGGTAGGTGGTTTGTTGTCCCTCTGCGGTGCTCTTGCAAATGCCGAGCTGGGCACGATGTTTCCACGTGCCGGCGGCAATTACGTATTCTTACGTGAAGCGTTCCATCCGCTTGCCGGTTTCCTTGCCGGGTGGCTAACATTTTTCGTTATCTACGTCGGTACTATTGCTACTCTCTCAGTCGCCTTCGCAATGGGGTTTATAGAACTGTTCGGCATTACTGAGGTTATGGCCTCGTGGCTCGCGATTATAATCATTCTTACGATTTCCGCCGTGAACTTTGTGGGGGTACGCTGGGGGGCGCTTGCTAATGATCTTACTGCCTCGTTCAAGCTGGGCTCCATGCTGATGCTTGTATTCTCTGCACTGTTTTTCGGTCGAGGCGCGGACTCCAGTTCCTTTCTTCCGCCTCCGACACTGGCCGATCTACCTCCCCTCACTGCATTCGGCGCGGCCTTGTCTACGGTACTTTTCAGTTACCTCGGTTGGAACGCTTCCCTCTACGTTGCAGGCGAGATCAAAAATCCAGGCCGCAATATTCCTGCTTCTCTCTTCATCGGCCTTGCAGTATGTACGTTTATCTACTTTGCAATGAATACGGTCTATTTCTACGCGCTGCCGGTGGAACAACAACGTGGAGTTGAAAATGCGGGTATCGCCGCGGCGACCGCGCTGTTTGGTCCAATTGGCGGTCACTTGGTCGGACTGCTAGTCCTCGGATCGATCCTCGGAACTCTCAATGCGATGATATTGATTGGTCCCCGCATTGCTTATGCCATGGCTGTCGACGGGCTTTTCTTTCGAGGTGTTGAGGTGATGCACCCGCGCTTTGGTACACCTCATATCGCTATTGTCGTCCAAGCAATCATGGTGATCGTGTTGTTGCTGATCACTGAGCGTTACCCGGCCAACATCCTTGTTAGTGTACTCAGCTATACTACTTTTGCCATACTATTGGCAACCGTTGCGGATATTACCGCGCTCTATGTTTTGCGGTGGCGACAGCCGTATCGACATAGGCCCTATTCGGCGTGGGGTTACCCTTGGTTGCCTGCCTTTTACATGATTGCAAACGTTGGTATTGCTATTTCTTTGCTGGTTACGCAGACGGTTGAGTGTCTACTTGGGCTTCTGGTTACCTTGATAGGTATTCCTTTTTACCTTGTCCTGTCATACCGTAGGTAATAAGATTTCCCTCTAATGAATGGTCAACAGCCAAGGACTGGAAATCTGGAAAAACTGGCTATACCCATTTTGGCTGCTCGTAACCTGACCAAGCGGTATCATACCGAAGCAGGGGAAATCCACGCGTTGGATGGTGTCGATTTCGATCTCTTTGAACGCGAGTTTGTCGTTATGCTAGGTCCTTCGGGTAGCGGTAAATCTACCCTTCTCAACTTACTGGGCGGTCTTGATGTGCCTTCATCTGGCACGATACTTTACCGTGGTCAGGATCTTGTGGGTTTCAATGAGAGGCAACGCACGCGTTACCGTCGCGATTCCATCGGTTTCATTTTTCAATTTTACAATCTTACGCCGAGCCTTACTGCGCGCGAAAATGTCTCGCTTGCCACCGATATCGTAAAAGATCCGCTATCACCGGAAGATGCGCTGGCGCTTGTTGGTCTCTCAAACCGTGCAGACCACTTCCCGTCAGAGTTATCCGGTGGCGAGCAACAGCGTGTGGCAGTCGCCCGAGCCATCGCAAAGCGGCCGAGTATTCTCTTGTGTGACGAGCCGACTGGGGCATTGGATAGCCGCACAGGTATCAAAGTATTGGAGGCTATCGATTCCGCCAGTCGTTCGCTTGGTACAGCCACAGTAGTGATCACGCACAACGTGGGAATAGCCGGTATGGCCGAGCGCATCCTTTCATTTGCAGATGGTCGAATCGATAGTATTCGGGTGAACCCTAATCGGCGGCCCGCGAGCGATCTTGGTTGGTAGCCAATGCCATTAAGTTGGCTGGTAGTGGCTAAATTTTAAGTGATGAAGTCTGCCGACCCCTACCCCGTCATTCCGGCAGGGATTGCCGGAATCC
>JAIZWN010000040.1 GCA_020443945.1 Candidatus Thiosymbion ectosymbiont of Robbea hypermnestra
CCGTGATTTCGTTGGATTTCTCTGCCGTGGCCTCCTGACCGAGTACCAAACGATTGGTGTCGGCCCAGGCACTGACCCTGTGCAACGCCTGACGGCCACGCGCGCGGTCACGTGAGCCTCGGGCGGTTTTGCCATCCACGGCAATCACCTGACCACCCGTCGCCGCCGTAACGGCTTCGGTCCAGTTCGCAAAGCACGTTTGAAAACCCTTTACCGGACAGCCGTGAGAGCACGCTCGCAATACAATCATGAGACGGCACACCATGCGCAAACGGGGCGAACCGGCGTAGCCAGGAGAGCTTGGCCTTACCGAACTGTTCGATGGCCTCCCAGCCATCAGCACCACTGGTAACGGCACCAATGACCAGGATCAGAATATCCATCAATCCGTGCAGCTTGTTACGCTCAACCCGAGGAGCTTCCAGCGTGGAAAAATGTTCTTCAATA
>JAIZWN010000041.1 GCA_020443945.1 Candidatus Thiosymbion ectosymbiont of Robbea hypermnestra
TCAACGACCACCGTGTCGGCCTCATATTCCAATATAACCGATTGATTTTTAAAGACTCGCATCGGGAACAACTCTAGTGGCTTCAGCCAACTGATGGCGACGTTGATCGTGACCTTGTGCAAGGTGATGGTTGTGCGTCAAATTGCCTTACTGCTCGGGGTAAGCGACAGGCGCATCTGGCGCACGCTGGACCATTACGTGACCCAGGCCCGCACCCAAGGAAGATTTCTCTGATGTCTCTCGTGTTGGTCCCGGGTCAGCGGATCTCGATGAAGTGGCGGCTGGTGGCGCAATCGGAGGCATGTTCGTCCAGGGCCTTTTCGAGTGCCGGCAGAAAGTCCTCGATGTGCGTGAGCTGGCCCAGCCGTTGCGGCAGTATCACACCCCGGCACCAGAGCGCGAGGATAAGGTCCTTGCCGGGTGTGCTGGCCTCGTAGCCCTCCAGCGCCGCCTGGTCGCCGACATAGAGGAGCCGACCAAAGGTTTCGGTCGGCGCGTAGACCTCGCCCGCGGAGCTGATGTAGAAGGCGTACAGGCGCCCCGAGGAGTGGTCGAGATTGCGGAAGACGACGCCGAAGTCGTCGCCGGTGGCGTAGCGGCCGTCGGGGTGATTGGGCCGGATGGCCAGCCGCGATTCGGTGGGGTACCGGTTGACCAGCTCCAACAGGGCGCACAGGGGGCGCGGCACAATCGATACCTTGCCGATGTCGATGCGGGTGTGGGCGATCTCGCTCAGCTCGGCATTCAGTTGCGCCAGCTCGGTCGGGTTCATGACGTGGCCGGCGATGGCGTAGCGGTCTTCCGCGAGCCGTTCGATTTGCAGCGAGGTGCAGTCGTAGCTGCCGAGGATGGCGTCGATACGTTGCTCCGGGGTCGGCTCGGGGGGGGCCGCCGGCGTTTGTGATTCGGGCGGCGCCTTTTCCGGCGGTGGTGCCGTTCGGTGCCCGACCAGCGGTTCGTCGGGCCCCGGGTCATGGGAGCGGGGTCCCGGAGCCGGCTTTTGGTCGGAGCTGTCGGATGATCGGGTGCTCTCGGAGGCGATTCCACTGTCGTTCCGGTCGGCCCCGGACAGACGATCACCCGATACCGATCCGGGTCCTTGGCCGGGTTTCCCGGATAGTCGGTCCGATTCGGGAATGGCTTCGCGGTCCTTTTGCTCGGTCTCGGACAGATCTCGGGGGGGCATCGACTCCGGTTTTGCGATCCACAGCCAGAGCAGCAGCACCATGATCCCCGCCAGGACGACGAGTGACAGGGCGCTCAGCCACTGGGTCCTCAGCCACTGGGCGCTCAGCCACCAGGTCCTCAGCCACCGGATGTACTTGGACCAGGGTGCCTCGGGGCCGGTCGCGGCAGGCGAGTGGGGAGCAACGACGGGCGGCTCGCTGCCAGCTGCCAGGGCCGGGGGGGTATCCAGGATGACCGTGGGCGGGGCCTTGTGTTCCGCCGGCCGCTGGGGATCGGGTTCCGCTTTGGATACCAGGATGGTGGCCTCCGGATCGGCGTGCGGGGTTCCGGGCCCCGTCGCGGGGGGAACGGCGGTGCCGTGATCCGACCCCAGGCCCAGCAGGGAACGCCACTCGGCGACGGATTGCGGACGCTCGCGGTAGTTCGGCTCCAGGGCCGCGTCGATACCGCGCAGGAAGCCGTCCGCGTAGCGGCCCGCGAGCTCGTCGGCTAGGCGGACGCGCGCCCCGGCGGGGTCCGGCTTGCGCCCGGTGAGCACGTAGAAGGAGGTCGCGGCCAGGCTGTAGATGTCCGTCCATTTCCCATACTCGCCGTACCTTTGCTCCGTCGGCGCGAAGGCGGGGGTCAGCTGGACGAACTTGGACAGGTCCTGGTCGCCGGAGACCCGGCGTGAGGAGCCGAAATCGATCAGCACCGGGGTGCCGTCGGGCCGGATCAGGATGTTGCTCGGCTTGATGTCCCGATGCAGGATATCGGCGTCGTGCACATGCGCCAGCCCCGCGAGCAGGGCGTCCAGCAGACGGCGCAGACGTTCCTCGTCCCAACGCGGCTCGCGGGCGAGGACGGCATCCAGCGCCTCTCCCTCCTCCCATTTCATGATGAAGTAGGAGGTGCCGTTCTCCTCGATGACGTGCCGGACCTGGATGATGTTGGGGTGCGGCACCGGCTCGGCCAGCTTGCGGAGTGTCTTGGCCTCGCTGACGAAGCGACCCAACGCCCAGGCGAAATCCTCCTCGTGCTCCGGATTCGGCGTCACCCGCCCGGTGTCGGCCCGATGGGCGATATCCCGCGGGAAGAATTCCTTGATGGCGACCGGGTCCTTGAGCACGTGTCCCTCGGCGCGATAGACAATGCCGAAGGTGCCGAATCCCAGGGTCCGGGTAATATCGTACCCGCCCACGTCCGAACCCTCGGGCAGGGGGGTATGTCGAGGCGTGTCGGGGTCCATCGATGACATCTTAGTCCTGTTTGAAGGTGCCTTTAAGGAAGTCGATTTCCTTCGCGTCTTCTACCGTAAGGGGATTCCCGGACGGCCTGTGCCGACCCCTTTCTACCCCGCTCGCTTCAATACCCAGAAGGCCATCGCGAGGAACGCGAGGGGCGGAATCAGGGTCGCGACCAGGGGGTCGATCGTATACAGGAGCGCGACATAGACGAAGGTGCGACTGAGCAGGTAGAAGGCGATGCCGACCAGAATACCCAAGAGTATGCGCAGCCCGAGACCACTGGTGCGCGCCGAGGCGAGCACGATGGGGATGGATACGAAGATCATGGCGAGAATCAGCAAGGGATGGATCAGCTTACCCCAGAAGGCCAGCTCGTAGGGGCGGGCGTCCTGACCGTTTGCCGTCATGTACCGGACGTAGCGCCACAGCCCCCAGATCGGGAGCACCTGGGGCTCGCTGATGACGATCTTCAACAATCCCGGGTCCAGCAGGGAGCTCCAGCCGGCCTGGGCGAGGTGACTGACCGTGACCCGCCCGGGGCCGAGCAGGCTCTGGGAGATCCCCTGCAACACCCAGCTTCCCTCGATATACCTGGCGTGCTCGGCGTGCATCGCCCGGCTCAAACGTTGCGTCTCGTCGAACTCGTAGAGACGGATGTCACGCAAATGCGCGCCGGATCGGATCTCCCGGATATTGATGTAGGTGTTCCCGTCCCGAGCCCAGAAGCCGTGCTCCGAAAGGAGCGTGGCCTGACCGGACTGGGCCTCGGAACGCCACTGCAACGCCTTCTGCTCCGCAATCGGCGCCACGCCCTCGCCGATTGCCGCGGCAGCCACCGCCAGCAGGGTCCCGCCCTTGAGCGCGGCGTAGACAATGTGTCCGATCGATACCCCCGCCGCCCGCATGGCCACCAGCTCCGAGCGACTCGCCAGGGTGCCCAGGCCCACCAGGGCGCCGATCAGCGTCGCGATGGGAAACGCCTGGTAGGCATAGCGGGGAAGGCTCAAGACCACGAACAGCAAGGCATCCGCGAACCGATAGCCGCGCTCCCCCACATCGTCCATTTCGTCGGCAAGGAGAAAAAACCCCAGCAAGGGCAGGAGCACCCCCAGGGTCACCAGGGTGCCGAGGATCACGGCACCGGCCAGATAGCGATCGAGGATCTTCACGACTTGCTCATGACCAACCCTGGCGGAGCCGATTCCAGGCGACCCACGCCGGGGCGGACACCGAATAAATTTCCGGACCTTTATCCTGCAATGCGGCGGTAGTGGGTAAATCCTGCGTGATGTTCAACGTTTGTTCTCACAGTAGAGTAGAGGACAGGTTTCCCGTGTCCTTA
>JAIZWN010000042.1 GCA_020443945.1 Candidatus Thiosymbion ectosymbiont of Robbea hypermnestra
TCAACGACCACCGTGTCGGCCTCATATTCCAATATAACCGATTGATTTTTAAAGACTCGCATCGGGAACAACTCTAGCTTTTAGACAGCCTCTTAAGCCCCCAAACGCGCCCAGGCAAGGCACAGTGCGCTGGAAATACTCTCACTCTCATTGCCAAGCGCTGTAATGCCGCCTGGGCGCGTTTGGGGGGCTCCCTGCGGGCGCGACGATGAAGTGCCAAACCGCGGATTTTCTGTCGGGTTGCGGGACCTGCGACTCGCTTGTGGAATGCACGATGACGAATCGGTTACTGTATACTTAACCGATTTTCAAGTGATCCCGGGTGCGTGGCCCAGGCGCCGCATCCCCCAACACATCAGTCCCCCGAAGAAGGTGCATTCGATGCCTGAGTATAATGCCGAGGACGTCCGCAACATCGCCCTGGCCGGTCATGCCAATACCGGTAAGACCACCCTGGCAGAGGCCCTGCTCGCCGCCACCGGCACGATCCCCGAGCCGGGAAGCATCGAGAAAGGCACCACCGTCTGCGATTTCGATACCCTGGAGAAAGAGCACCTGCACTCCCTCGACGTGGGCATCACCAGCTTCGAGGCCAGCGGTCGGCATGTCAATCTGATCGACACCCCCGGACTGCCCGACTTCCTCGGCCGCGGCATTTCCGTGTTGCCCGCGGTGGAAACCGCCGCCATCGTCATCAATGCCCAGGCCGGGATCGAGCCCATTACCCAACGCATGTGGAAGGCGGCCGAAAGTCGCAACCTGTGCCGCATGATCCTCGTCAACAAAATCGACGCCGAGCGGGTGGACCTGGGGGAGCTGACCGCCCAGATCACGGATGCCTTCGGCGCCGAGTGCCTGCCCATCAACCTGCCGGCGGAGGGCGGCAAGCGGGTGATCGACTGCTTTTTCCACTCCGATGCCGAGGCGACGGACTTCTCCTCCGTCGAGGAGGCCCACAGCCGCCTCATCGATCAGGTGGTAGAGGTGGACGAGGAGCTCATGGAACTCTACCTGGAGCAGGGCGAGGAGCTGACGCCCGAACAGCTGCACGCCCCCTTCGAGAAGGCCCTGCGCGAGGCCCACCTGATCCCCATCTGCTTCGTCTCGGCCCAAACCGGCGCCGGCATCCCGGAGCTGCTCGAGGTTCTGACGCGGCTGGCGCCTAATCCGTCCGAAGGCAATCCGCTGCCCTACGTGACAGGCGAAGGCGCCGATCAGGAGCCCGTCGCCGTCGGCCCGGACCCCACGGGGCATGTCGTGGCCCACGTCTTCAAAGTGGTCAACGATCCCTTCCGCGGCAAACTCGGCATCTTTCGCATCCACCAGGGCCGGGTTACCGGGGATACCCAGCTCTTCATCGGCGACGCCCGCAAGGCGTTCAAGGTCAATCACCTGTTCCGCCTGCACGGCAATGAGCAAATCGAAGTAAAGGAGGGCGTGCCCGGCGACATCCTGGCGGTGGCGCGGGTGGAAGACATCCACCGCGAAGCGGTGCTCCACGACTCCCACGACGAGGACCGGCACCGCCTGCTCCCCATCGAGTGCCCGGTTCCCCTGTTCGGGCTGGCCATCAACCCCACCAAGCACGGCGACGAACAGAAGCTCACCGACGCCCTGCACAAGCTGGAGTCGGAAGACCCCTGCTTTCGCGTGGAACACAATGCCGCGGCCAACGAAACCGTCATGCGCGGACTCGGCGAGCTGCACCTGCGGGTGACGCTACGACGCCTGGCGGAGCAATTCCACGTGGAGGTGGAAACCAAACCGCCGAGCATCGCCTATCGGGAAACCATCACCGCCCCGGCCGAGGGTCACCACCGGCATAAGAAACAGACCGGCGGCGCCGGTCAGTTCGGCGAGGTCTACCTGCGTATCGAGCCCCTGGAGCGGGGGCAGGGCTTCGAGTTCGCGGACGCCGTGGTCGGCGGCGTCATCCCCAACCAATTCATCCCCTCCGTGGAAAAGGGCGTGCGCCAGGTCCTGCAGGAGGGCGCCGTGGCCGGCTACCCGATGCAGGATGTCCGCGTCACCGTGTATGACGGCAAGTACCACCCGGTAGACTCCAAGGAAATCGCCTTTGTCACCGCCGGCAAAAAGGCCTTCCAGGACGCCGTGGACAAGGCCAGACCCGTAATTCTCGAGCCGATCGTCAAGATCCGGATCGTCGCCCAGGACAGCGCCATGGGGGACCTGGCGGGGGACCTCTCGGGCCGCCGGGGACGCATCAGCGGCAGCGAAGCCAAGAGCCTTAGCCGGATCGCCATCGACGGCGAAGTGCCCCTGGCGGAGCTGGAGGGCTATGAATCCCGGCTCAAATCCATGACCGGCGGCGAAGGCACCTACAGCATCGAGCTCAGCCACTACGAAGCGGTGCCGGCAAGCATCCAGAAAAAGCTCCAGGACGCCTTCCAGCGCGCGGAGGATTAGGGAGCATTGACATTCGGGAGGTCCGCGTAGCGGACCCTACGCTCATCACCTGATTGATGGTAGGGTCCGTTGCGCGGACCGCTTGAATGTCGCCACCGATTAATCGATCCCATCTCAATTTGGGGTTGCGAAAAGCCATGTTGAAGCAGATCCCCAACGGTGACCGCCGGGACATAGAGGGCAAACCCTATGTCTACTATGACGGTTACTGGATCAAATACTACGAGCCGCCGGCCGATAACCTGGAGGCCAAAAAGCGCCTGATTCGGGCCCTGACGCGGCGGCTGTTCAATCACGTGGAGCATGGGCTCAACATCCCCGGGATCCGCCTCGACGAGGCCCGCCGGGCCTACGAACGCGAGACGGACCCGGAGCGTAAACGGGTCGCGGGCGCCATGTTGGCCGGGGCGCTGTTCAACCGGGCCGCGGACATCTTCACCAAGGCCGTGGAACTGCAAGAGGTCGGGGTGGAAATCGTCCCGGAAGATCCCCTGCTCGATCAATGCGGCAAATGTCTGATGGAGGCCATGAAGCTTGGGCACATGGTCCGCCACCGCAGTGGTGACGAGGGTCTGGACGAGCTCTGGGGAGAACCCCTCAAGGCCTTCTCCATCCCGATCGAGGCCTTCTACGAGAGCCGCTACCTGAAGATCGCCCAGACCATGCGCGAGATCGACCGGATTGCCGATACCATGGTGGACACCCTCGCGGGTATAGGATTCTTCCGTGGCATCCAGGCGCGGATTCGGGAGCTTGCCGAGGCGGCCAAGAATAAATGTGAGACCCTGCGCACGGATCCGGTGATCTTCGAGGTCTGGCCGACCTTCATCGTCGCCGGTGAACGGCTCTGCCGGCTCGAGCCCAAACTACCGCGGCAGGCCTCGGAAGAACAGATACGGCTTGCCAAACAGGCCACCACGCTCATTCATAACGGCGTCTCCCTGATCCAGGATATCGCCCGCGCGCGGGTCCCCATGCCCAAGAGCACCTGCGAGTACCTGAATCGCTGCCATCGTTTCCATCTCGCCGCCAAAAAGGGCTCCCGTTTCCCCCATCGCTCGCTCAAGATTTCGACCGCGGATACGGCCCCCCTCACCCTGTGCCGGTGATCACAAAGCTCCCCCTCGCCGCCCGTATTCGACAACAGCATCACACAACCGGATAAACCGCGGAAAAGCGGAGGCTACGGGACCTCTTCCGCGCAGCTGGTGTCGGATTGCGGACAGAGTGATGGCTTGCCAGTTGCCGAGCGCGGAAATTTGCTGGTAGTGGCTAAATTTTAAGTGATGAAGTCTGCCGACCCCTACCCCGTCATTCCGGCAGGGATTGCCGGAATCC
>JAIZWN010000043.1 GCA_020443945.1 Candidatus Thiosymbion ectosymbiont of Robbea hypermnestra
AACGGGCGCCTTACCCATGACCCACGATCCCTTTGTGGCTTGGTGTCTTTGTGTGAGAATTGAGAACGCCCCCTAGCCCTGCTCTTTGTTGCTGCGCAGCCGGCGTTGGAAGTGGCCGAGCAGGCGGGAGCGGATTTTCTTTTCTTTGTGCAGTGAGGCCGCCGCCAGGCGACGCTTGGCGACGCCGATGAGGGTTTCCTGGACGCCCTTGGCGGTGTCGTCGTCGGGTGTGCGCTGGATGTAGGTGCCGTCGGACTGCATGTCCCAGGCGGAACGCTGGTCGGCCAGCTGGGCGTCCAGGATCAGGCGCAGCTCCTGGCGCATTTCCGGGTCTTCCACCGGGGCGTGGACCTCTACCCGGCTCTCCAGGTTGCGTTTCATCATGTCCGCGGAGCCGATGTAGTACACCTCGTCCCCGCCGTTGCGGAAGTAGAGGATGCGGGCGTGTTCCAGGAAGCGTCCGACGATGCTCACTACCCGGGCGTTTTCGGACAAACCGGGCAGGCCGGGGCGGAAACGGCAGGTATCGCGCACGATGAGGTCGACCTTGACCCCCGCGCGGCTGGCCTCGTAGAGGGCGTGGGTGATGTCCACGTCCTCGAGGGCGTTCATCTTGATCTGGATCTGCCCCTCGCGTCCCGCCTCCCGGTGGTGGATCTCGCGCCGGATCCATTCCAGGATGGCCTGCTTCATGCGGTAGGGTGCGACCAGGGCCTTGCGGTAGTGTGGCGGCGGCGAGTAGCCGGTGATGTAGTTGAAGAGCTCGGTGATGTCCTGGCCCAGGTCTTCGTCGCAACCCAGGATGCCCAGGTCCGTATAGAGCTTCGAGGTGCCCGAGTGGTAATTCCCGGTGCCCACATGGTAGTAGCGGCGCAGCCGCGCGTAGTCCCGACGGACGACGAAGATGAGCTTGCAGTGGGTCTTGAAGCCCAGCACGCCATAGTTGACATGGATACCCTCGGCCTCCAGTCGGCGCGCCCAGCGGATATTGGCGGCCTCGTCGAAGCGGGCCTTGAGCTCCACCAGCACCGCCACCTGTTTGCCGTTGCGCGAGGCCCGGATCAGGGAGTCGAGGATCTTGCCCTCGGCCGAGGTACGGTAGAGGGTCATCTTGATCGCCAGGACCTTGGGATCCTCCGCCGCGGTATCGATGAAGCGCTCGACCGTGGTGGCGAAGGGTTGGTAGGGATGCTGGAGCAACAGGGGCCCGTTCTCGCGGATGATGTGGAAGATGTTGCGGCGATCCTTGGCAAGCAGCGGATGCTCGACCGGATGATGGGGCTCGTCGTGCAGATCGGGAAGATCCAACGCGGCGAGCTCGAAGAGGTCGCGCATGGCCAGCATGCCCTCGGTCTCAAATACATCCTCGACCTCGTCCAGCCCCAGCTCCGCCGCCAACATGCCGCGATGGACCGGGGCCATGTCCTGCTCCACCTCCAGGCGCACGATGGGCGCGAAGTGGCGCTCGCGCAGCTCCGTCTCGATCATTTCCAACAGATCGCTCGCCGCCTCCTCGGAGGGCTCCACGATGGCGTTGCGGGTCACCCGGAAGCGCGCGCAGGACTCGATTTCCATGCCCGGAAACAGCATGTCCAGATTGGCGACCATGAGGTCGTCCAGGGTCACGAAGGTATGGCCGTCGTCGATCGGAATCAGACGCTTGGAGATGTCCTTGGCCACCGGCACCTTCACCCGCGCCCTATGGACCTCGGCGTCGTCGGGGAAGCGCAGGGTCACCAGCAGATTGAGCGTCAGGTTGGAGATGAAGGGGAAGGGGTGCGCCGGGTCCATGGCCAGGGGGGTGAGGATCGGGAAGATATTGGTGCGAAAATGTTCGCGCAGCTGCTCACGGGTGGTTTCCGACAGGTCCGCGACCCGGACGATCCGAATCCCGTGGGTCGCAAGCAGGGACAAGAGCTCGTCGAAGATCCGCTTCTGCTCCGCGTGCAGCCCCCGGCACAGGGCATGACACTCCCGGATCTGCTCGGTCGGGGTGCGCCCGTCCACCGAGGTCTTGCTCATCCCGGCGGCGATCTGCTGCTTGAGCCCGCCGATGCGCTTCATGAAGAACTCGTCCAGGTTGTTGCTGACGATAGCCAGAAACTTCACCCGCTCCAGCAGCGGGGCACGGGGATCGGCCGCCTCGTGCAGCACCCGGCGGTTGAAGGCGAGCCAAGTCAGCTCCCGGTTGAGATAGAGCGTCGGGTCGTCGAGGTCGGTCTCGGGCGCCTCGGGGGGCACCCGGTCGGGCAGGACATCCTCCTCGGGTGCATCGTCGGCGACGGGGGCGGTACGGGGTTCGTTCATGGCGGGCCCTTCGATTAATCAAGCGGATCGATGGGCACTAGTGTAACAATCGCCATGGACTTGTGTTTTACCGCTTTTCTCCTCGTGGCCCCTGAAGATTCGATGGTCCCGGCTCGGGTCCCGCACCCCCTTCCCGCGCTTCAAGCCTATGGTCACGCGGGAAATATAGCATGGACCGAGTACAGCCAATTACCCTTTGAATCATGAACACACTCGGCTCCCGTGTAACCGACGCCAGAGACCGCGCCGGATTTTCCCAGGCGGAACTTGCGAAGCGGGTCGGCGTAACACCCGGCGCGATCAACAAGATCGAATCCGGCGAAACCAAAGGGGCGAAGCCCGAGACGCTGGCCGCCCTGGCGCGGGCCCTCGGCGTCTCCATGGAGTGGCTGGCGACCGGCGAAGAGGATCGAATCGCGGATACCAAGGGCACCTACACCCCCTCCCAGGAAACCTGGCGCCTACTCACCGCATGGGCAATCCTGCCGACCAATCTGCAGGGCTCTCTGCTGGCACTGGTCGAGGCCATGGCCGGACTGGACGGATCGACCAACGACTAGCGAGGCTTGGCCTCAAGCCCACGAGGCGTGACCAACCGCGCCGAAGAACCACGGAGGTAGACACGGATAAACACGGATCACAATCCGTGTTTATCCGTGTCTGCCGCGCGAGTTTCATCGCGGGCGCAGATCCCACGGTCGTTTCCCTTTCGGGCACCTTTCATCCTAGTATCCCGTTTCACCTTATTTTTCGCTCTCAGCGCGGCGAGAAGCGGCCAGATGCGAGGCGCGTGAGCGCAGGAATAGCCAGTCCTATTTCAAGCTCGCG
>JAIZWN010000044.1 GCA_020443945.1 Candidatus Thiosymbion ectosymbiont of Robbea hypermnestra
CATCCACGCTATGCTCAAGACGCGCACCCCCTTTGAGAGCCACCGCTTCTACGCCCTGCCGGAAGCGGCGTCCTGATCAATTCAACTTATGGACGGGAGGCACATCGGACTTGCGGTGGAACAGAGTATCCACGTGGGTTGAAGGTTCCGCGCCAAGTTCCAATCGGCCAGGAACCTTCAATTGATCCGACCCGTGCCGAATTGCCATGCGCTGCCCCTTCTGCGGAACCCAGGACACCAAGGTCACCGACTCCCGCCTGTCGGGGGAGGGCGATCAGGTGCGCCGCCGTCGCCGTTGCGTCTCGTGCAAGGAACGCTTCACCACCTACGAGAGCGCCGAGCTCGCCCTCCCGCGGGTGGCGAAACGTGACGGCTCCCGGGTTCCGTTCGACGGGAGCAAGCTGCGCTCGGGCATCCTGCGGGCCCTGGAGAAACGCCCCGTGGGCACCCAGGAGATCGAGGCGGCCCTGGCCCGCATCAATCGGCGTCTGGTCACCGGCGGGGAGGGAGAGGTCTCGTCGCGCCTGATCGGCGAGTTGGTGATGGACGAGCTGCGGGGACTGGATCAGGTGGCCTATGTGCGGTTCGCCTCCGTCTACCGCAAGTTCGAGGACGTAGCCGCCTTCCGCGAGGAGATCGAGCGCCTGGAGGGCCAGCTCACGCCCGAGGCCAAACGCCACCAGATGGACCTGCTCGCCGATCTGGAACGACCCTCTTGACCGACCTGACCGCAGACGCCGGGGACCTCGCCTACATGGCGCGGGCGCTCCGGCTCGCGCGCCTGGGGCTCTTCACCACCGACCCCAACCCCCGGGTAGGCTGCGTCCTGGTCCGCGCCGGGGAGATCGTCGGCGAGGGCTACCACCGCCGCGCCGGCGCGCCCCACGCCGAGCGCCTCGCGCTGGCGGCCGCGGGGGAACGGGCCACCGGCGCCACCGCCTATGTCACCCTGGAGCCCTGCTGCCACCAAGGCCGAACCCCGCCTTGCACCGACGCCCTGCTCGGGGCGGGGGTGCGGCGGGTGGTGGCCGCCATGGCGGACCCCAATCCGCTGGTGGCCGGCCGGGGACTGGAGAGCCTCAAGGCCGCCGGCGTCGCCGTGCGGGTCGGGGTCCTGGAGGCCGAGGCGCGGGCCCTCAATCCCGGCTTCATCAAGCGCATGCGCCGGGGGCTCCCCTTTGTGCGTTGCAAGCTGGCCGCCAGCCTGGACGGGCGCACCGCCATGACCGACGGCGAGAGCAAATGGATCACCTCCGCGGCGGCGCGGCGGGACGTGCAATTCCTGCGGGCGCGCAGCTCGGCCATCCTCACCGGAAGCGGCACCCTGCTGGCGGACGATCCCATTCTGAATGTGCGTCTCACCGCGGAGGAGCTGCCGGGACTGGAACCCGGCGAACCGGTGCGCCAACCCCTGCGCGTCCTGGTGGACAGCCGCTTGCGCACCCCCACCAACGCGCGCCTGCTCGGCCAGCCGGGCGGCGCCACCCTGATCGCCGGTTCGGAGCCGACATCGACCGCCGGGCGACGGCTGGAAGCGGCGGGGGCCGAGATCTATCCCTGCGCCGGCCGCGCGGGCCGGGTGGACCTCGAATCCCTGCTGCGCTACCTCGCCCGGCGGGAGATCAACGAGGTTCAGGTCGAGGCGGGGCCGACCCTGTCCGGGGCGCTCCTGCGGGCGGGGCTGGTAGACGAGCTCGTCCTCTACCTGGCGCCCCACCTGATGGGCGACGCCGCCCGCGGGCTGTTCCGGTTACCGGGCCTTACACGTATGCGGGACCGGATCGGACTCGACATTCGGGACCTGCGGCTGGTCGGGCCGGATCTGCGGATCACCGCCATTCCCCTGACAACCAAAAACCCGCGATAGCAGATTAACATGCAAAATATGATGAAATGGTGTACTAGGCATTATCCAAAAGGTTTTTCTCGGCAAAAAGGATACGCGCCTCCGCTGTATTTTCCGACACCATGACCTGTGCAAAATACTTGAGTTTTTTTTGGTCCTGCATAACATACTCCAAAACAAACAAGGCATTGACAAAACGCTTTATCAATGCGGCCTCATCGATCCGAACGGCCCGAGCGGCCTCCATTGACTTGCGGACGAATTTCGCAATATCCGTTTCGCTCAATGAGGCCGTTTGCTCCGGAAATCGATCATGAAGCAGACCTATAATCTGATGCTTCAAGGTAGCGAGTACGCCGCGCTCGAGTTCACGCATCTGGGCTTCGGATATGCGCAACATCAGGTTGCTTCCAGTAGAGTGGAAAGCCTTGGCGGCGGAGATGGCTTCGGGAACAGATCCGCGGCCAATTGTTCCGGCCGTACACCATAACGCTGGGCATCGGCGACAAACTCATCGGGGTCTACCGCTTCCCATGCTTCCATGTCTCGCCGATAGGCGAGTGACTCGAGTGCTTCCGCTGGGACATATTCGGAAACGGCACGCCAGAACGAAATTACCGCGGACAATTGCGCACCGATTTCCAGGCTCGCCAGACCATTTTGGGTGCCGTAATCATTCCAGCCGAAGCGCATATAAATAGCGAGATCATGGGGGGTCAGGCGGGCACTCCGTGCCTTCTCGATTGCGCGTGCTACCGCATCATATTTTGACATGGCACAGGCGGCGTCATGAAAGGCTGTCGTCCACGGATAGCCCGAATCCGGTTTGTTTCCCCGAAAGGCCGCTCTGAACGACTCCCACAATTCGGTATCGACCCCGTTCGGCGCCGGGGCCGGATCGACCCCCAGAAGGTCCAGAAAGCGCAGATTCCAGTAGCTGGGCGCGGGCGCAAAGACCTCGTCGGTGAAAGGAAAGGTTTGCAGCCAGGTATCGACCAATTCGGCCTTCTCCCCCAATTCGGGGTAGCAACAACCCCGGATTTCTTTTATAAGCCGCTCTTTGTCTTCTTGTCTCGGATTCAAGTCCTCGCCCACGCTATCGATACAACCCTGAACCAGAACATGGTTCACTGCGGGAAAGTCGATGAGTGGTAGAATCGTTGCCGCACGGTCCAATGAAAGATCGGCCAACAACCACAACCAATAGGACGGCGATCGTTTCATGGCACCGGCACCAGGTTGCGTGGGGGATATAACCGAGAGCCTTCCGAGACGATCAGATAGAGCACCAGGGCGGCACCTGTAAGCCCGGTAACCTCTTCCCAATACTCCCAGTCCCAAATAGACCGAGCTGTCGGTTCCGCCAGCTTGGGCCCCTTCCATTCGAACGGCTGCGGATTCGGGCGGTTGATCCATTTCTTTGCCTCAACACCCACTGGCGTGCCTCCGCTACAGTTGTTGTCAATAAAGTCTTGCATGAGTTTATTTATCCGGTTCTTGAGTTGATTGATCGCTTCATTGTGACCAACCCATCCCTGGGTCCCCGGACCATGCCTGCCGTTAATCTGATCCATCATTCTCTCCCGCAATCCACGTTCACCACACTCATCCTTGGTCTGAAAGACTAACTTTCTGATTTGGCCTCGAATACGCTCGCAGATATCGTCCGGTTCAGGGTCACCACATGTTTGCACAGCGATGGTCACGATCTTCCCCTAAGTCTCAGATTCCGTGTAACTATCCATTGCGCCTTTGTGGTTCGGACAATTCCGTGGCCTGCCTGACCGTGACCTATGCCGCTCCCAGGTAGTGGTCCGCCAGCAGGATGGCAAAGAGGGCGGAGAGATAGAGGATCGAATAGTTAAAGGTTTGCATCGCCAGGGCGTCGCCTTGGCTACGGAACAGGCGCACGGCCTGGTAGACGAAACCCAGCCCCAGGCCCAGCGCCCCGATGAGATACAAGAGGCCGCTCATGTGGATCATGAAGGGCATGAGTGATACCCAGAGCAGCAGCAGGGTATAGATGAGGATCTGGAGCTTGGTATAGGCCAGGCCGTGGGTCACCGGCAGCATCGGGATCCCGGCCCGGGCATATTCGTCCCGGCGTTTGATCGCCAGGGCCCAGAAGTGGGGCGGGGTCCAGATGAAGACCAAGAGCGCCAACAGCAGGCCCTCGACGGCGACTTCGCCGGTAACCGCCGTCCAGCCCAGCAGCGGCGGCATGGCGCCGGAGATGCCCCCCCACACGATGTTGTGCGGGGTAGCCCGCTTCAGGTACATGGTGTAGATGACGGCGTAGCCGATGAAGGCGGCGAAGGTCAGAAGCGCGGTCAGCGGATTGACGAGGACCACCAGAATCAGCATGGAGATCACCGCCAGCCCCAGGGCGAAGGCCACGGCATGCCGCGTATCCAGGTCTCCGCTCGGCAATGGGCGCTCCCGGGTACGGTCCATGAGGGCATCGACCCGTTGGTCGACGACATGATTGATGGCAGCGCCGGCGGCGGCGGAGAGCTCGATCCCGAGCAGGCCGAAGAAGAGGGTCGACAAGGGCACCATCCCCGGTACCGCCAGCAACATGCCGACCAGCGCGGTAAACAGGATAAGCGCCAGGACCTTGGGTTTCGTCAGCTCGAGGTAGCGCCGCCATAACAGCTGGTGGGAACGGGGCTCGGCCAAACCGACCTCACTTGTGGCCATATTGGGCACCCTTGATCCAATTCTTGGAGGCCTTGAGCAGGTGTTCCATATCCTCGAGCGTGTCCCGCGTCGGGGCATCCGCCGCGTAGCGCATCATCAGGTTGCCCATGGGGTCCAGGATGTAGAGTCGGTCGAGGGCGGCGGCGCCGTCTCCCAATAGCTCCGGCAACCGAGCGCCCCCCACCGCGACCCGCATCCCGGCAAACTCGGCGCCGAGCGCCTCCGCCAATCCCCTGGCCGTGAGATCGGTCACCACCACCAGCCGCTCGACGCTGTGCTGACTCTCGCCCAGGGCCAGGCGGATCTGTCGCATCGCGAGCAACCGCTCACGGCAGGCCTCGTCGCATTCGCCGCCGACGAGATAGACCAGGGTCCACTTGCCCGCAAGGACAGCAGGGGAGAAATCCGCTCCCTCCCAGGTGGAGAGCGCCAGGTCCGATGGTAGGCTGACCACTGGATCGATCAGCTCCCCCTTGTTGGTGCGGCCCGCGGGCAGGTACTGCGGGTTCAGATAGAAAAACCAGGCCGCAATGACGGGGGCCGCGAATACGGCGACCATTGCCCATAAGGGCACCATACTGCGCGGTTTCCCTCTGGCTTCGTCACTCACGTTACATTCCCTCCGTCCGAACGCCCTGCATTCGCGGGGGAAAGGGGTCAGGTCTTGATCCGTGACCCTTGAAGGCACGAATCAAGACCTGACCCCATTTCTCCCCTGACCCCATTTCTCCCGGGTGGTATGCGGCCACCAAAGGTTAAAGCGAATCGACCAGGGCTTCCGCCTTCACGAGCGCATCATACACATCGGACGGCGTTTTGCCGGATTGCGCCCCGGCAAATTCAGTTGCGGCGGTTGCACCAACCGTAACCTTGATAGCACCGACCTCAGCCAGGATGTTGTTGAGAATATCGATCACTTCCGCCGGGGTAATGCAGCCGCTCACTTTATTTAGCATCACCACACCACCGGGAATGCCATAGCCGTCTTTTTCCGTCAGCGCCTTCACTTTGCCAAGCAACTTGTACGCCACTCCATAGACATCCTTGGGGGCTTTACCTTTGGATGGCGCAGGGTCCGCCACGGCTACCGTAACGCCTTTGGCGGCACGTATTTTCTCAATATCGCTGACGATGGCCAGCGCCACTCGATACACGTCGTTCGGCACGGTTGCCGGAATGCCGAGCCCACCGATAGAGGCCTTCACCTGCATCAGGTTGGCATATACGTCCGTCGGCTTTTTACCGCTGGGCAGCGGCACGGCAGCCGGAGCGGAAGCGCCGGACTTCTCACGAACTTCCTTCACGTCCGCCAGGGTTTTATCCGCCAGACCGCGCACATCCGCCGGGGTTACCGCACGCACCGAGAAGGACGGCAAGGCATTTTCGTCCAGCCCTTTAAGTTTGCGCAGCTTTTGCACATCACCATACACTTCGCGCGTTTTTTGCAGTACGTGACGGGGCCTACGCTCCGTGAGATTCACATTGGTTTTGCACGGCTCACTAATGGTGGCCTTGTGCATTTCGGTCAATTCCGCCTTTACATTCTCGACCACCTGATACACATGATTCGGTGTCGTTTGCGCCATGGCGGAACAACCTATAGCAATGGAGGTCCCCACCAAAGCGATTTTTACGGTTTTAGCCAGATGTTTGGACACAGCGCTTTCTCCTTTGAACAATTAATCGACGGAGCGCCGACCGCAGCCGATGCTCCTGCTCCGAGTTGCCGATACTAGCATATCGCTCACGTTACGGTCCTCGGGGAAAGGGGTCAGGTCTTGACCCGTGCCTTCAGGGGTCACGGATCAAGACCTGACCCCATTTTTCGCAACCAGGCTGAGCCGCAGCCAGAGCACCAGGGCGATGAGCGCGAATGCGAACCATTGGATGGCGTAGCCGATGTGCATACCGTCCTTGGGCAGCTCCCGCGGCCAGATGCGAAGGAAACCACCGGCATCCTCGGGGTTTTGCAGAATGACTACCGGCTGCACCTGGATGCCGGTCGCCGCCCGGTAGAGTTCCAGGGTGAGATAGGGCCACCGTTCGCCCCAGTTTTTCGCCGCCGCCGGATCGCCATGCAGCACAAGGGCGGGGGATTGGGGAAGGTGGGCCTCTCCCGTTACGCTCAGCACTCCCGCGGGTATGGGCACCGCAACCGGGCCGCCATCGGCGGCGGCGATCCAACCCCGGTTCACCAGAACCCGGCTGTCCGATCCCAGGATACGCAAGGGGGTGATGACGTGAAAGCCGATGCGGTTGCCTTGGCGACGATTTTCGATCAGGATTTGCCCGGCGGCCTCGAAGGTTCCCCGGGCTTGCAGTTTACGAAACCGCAATGCCTCGGGATCGGGAATGGGACCGCCGAGTTCCAGTGGCGGCATCTCGGCCCGTTCTGCGAGGACCCGCGCCTGCTCCCGCTTCTGCTCGGCACGGTCGATTTGCCAGAAGCCGAGCGCGACGAACAAGGGAATCGGGAGCGCAAGCAACAGGGTCGGCACCCAACGAAAACGAAAATTCAACTCGACAAACCGCATCCGAGTGCTATATTCGAGGTGCAGGGTACCGGCACCGGAGCCCCGATTCCGGTGCAGAAGGTAAGAAGATAATCACTCACCACCCCCGGCACGCGGGACGGCTGAACGGTTATCGCGCAAAACCCTTTCCCCCAAACCGAAGAGGTATATCGATGGAACTCATATACAAGATTCCGGTTCTTCTCGTCCTCGGGTTCATCGTCTTCTCGCTTGGTCAAGGTATGTATTATCTTGCCAAGGATGACGGCGATGTGGACAAGACCAGGGTGGTCAAGGCACTGACGGTGCGCATTGTGCTCTCGCTTACCCTCTTCCTGCTGCTCATCTTCGGCTACTTCATCGGGGTGCTCCAACCCACCGGGATGTAAGCCGCGCCCTCCCCTGCCCCGAACCTGCCTCGTCAATCGGCCATCCCCGGCCGGCATCAGCCTTCAAATACCTCCATTTTCAGTCGTTCGACGGCGGCTGACAAAGGGAGGGCTACCTAACCTTCCAGCGGAGGGAAACGCCGATCCGATCGGCGTTTCCCTCGGGTTCGGAACGGTTCGATTCGAACCGGTCACATCCAGTAGACGAATACGAACAGCCCCAGCCAGACCACGTCGACGAAGTGCCAATACCAGGCAACCGCCTCGAAGGCAAAGTGGTTATGGGGCGAAAAGTGGCCTTTGATGGCCCGGACGAGGATGGCCATAAGCATGACCGCGCCCATGGTGACGTGGAAGCCGTGGAAGCCGGTCAGCATATAGAAGGTCGAGCCGTACACGCCGGATTCCAACGTCAGATTCAGCTCATGATAGGCGTGACGATACTCGTAGACCTGGAACACGACGAAGAGCAGGCCCAGGCCAATGGTCGCGGCCAAGCCCCACACCAGCTTTTTCTGGTCATCTTCCTTGAGTCCCCAATGGGCCCAGGTTACGGTCGCCCCCGAGAGGAGCAGGATCAGGGTATTGAGGGCCGGAATGCCCCAGGCCCCCATGGCCTTGAAACGGCCTCCCAGCTCTTCCGGTCCCGCGGTCGGCCAATCCGCGACGAACTGATTATAGAGCAGCTGGCTCTCCGCGAGGTAACCCTCGCCACTGAGCCAGGGTAAGGCAATCATCCGGATGTAGTAGAGGGAGCCGAAGAAGCTCAGAAAGAAGAAGACCTCGGAGGCGATGAACCAGAACATGCCCTGGCGAAAGGAGCGGTCCACCTGTTCGTTGTATTGGTCCGAGAGGTTTTCCTTGATTACCTGGCCGAACCAGCCGTAGAACATGACCACCAGCAGGGAGAAGCCGGCGAGGATCATCCAGGCGCCGATGCCGACCTCGTTGATCGTCAGGGCGGTTCCCGAAAGCATGAAGAACACCGCCAGCATGGCGACGATCGGCCAGGGGCTGGATTCCGGAATGTAATAGTCATTGGGACCATGATGGGCAGCGCTACTCATCCTTCTCTCTTCCTCTTGTATGGGTTGCGATCTTCATCGCCCGGTGCATCGCCACGGGCAAATCAGGATCGATCGGAAACCCGCATTACGCTATAGGACAAGGTAAGCGAGTTGATGTCCGCGGGGAGGTCGGGGGATACGGAAAAGCGCAAGGGCATCTCGGCGATCTCATTACCCGCGAGGGTTTGTTGGTTGAAGCAGAAACACTCCAGTTTGGCGAAGAAGCCGGTGGCCTGCCAGGGGGCGACGCTCGGGATAGCCTGGCCGGTAATCTCCTGCCCCGAGCGGTTCTCGGCGATGAACTTCACGAGATAGCTCTCCCCCGGACGCACGCGCAACTTACGCTGCATGGGTTCGAGCCGCCAAGGCAGATCCGGGTGAATGGTGGTATCGAATTTCACCGTCACCCACCGGTCCGTGACCGCGGTGGCGGCGGCCAGCGGTGCGTTCGTCCCGATCATGGCCCGCTGTTCCACCGATTGCACGCCGGTCACCTGACAGAGCAGGTTGTACAGGGGAACCATGGCAAAGCCGAAAGCGAACATGCCGATGGCCAGTCCCATCAGCAGAAAGAGTGTGCGCCGCTTGCGCCTTTCGACCGTATCGGACACGGGGTTGTTCATTGGACGCCGTTGATGGCCATCTCGAGCAATCCCCGCCAGAAGGGGATGGAGCTCAGCAGCATGAGTAGGGCAACGCCCGCCAGGATCCAGGCCAGACGCAGGTTTTTGTGGCGTCGCTCGGGGGCGTTATCGGCGCTCATCATCTCTCCATTTCATTCCCGGATCAGCGATTTCAATCCGCAGATGAAGTAAAAAAGGCGGTGGGCGATATTCGCCCACCGCCCGTCACTCAGGAGGCGGCCAGCTTGGGAGGCGTGGTCCAGCTATGGAACGGAGGCGGCGAGGACAGCTCCCATTCCAGCCCCTTGGCGCCCTCCCACACCTTGTTTTCCGCCTGCTTCCCGCCGCGGACGGTCTTGATGATGATGTAGAGGAACAGCAGGTGGCTCAGGCCGAAGACCATGGCGCCGATGCTGGAGAGGACGTTGAACTCAGTGAACATCACATGATAGTCGACGATGCGTCGCGGCATCCCGGCCAGGCCGATGAAGTGCTGCGGGAAGAAGGTGACGTTGAAGCTGATGACATTGACCCAGAAGAAGATCTTGGCCAGCTTCTCGTCGTACATGTGTCCGGTCCACTTGGGCAGCCAGTAAAAAACCCCCGCGAATAATCCGAAGATCGCGCCGGGCATCAACACATAGTGGAAATGGGCCACGACGAACATGGAATCATGATATTGCATGTCCGCCGGCACCACCGCCAGCATGATGCCGGTCAGGCCGCCGAAGGAGAACATGAGCAGGATGCCGACCGCGAACAGCATGGGGGTCTCGAAGGTCATGGCCCCCCGCCACATGGTCGCCATGTAATTGAAGATCATCAGCCCCACCGGGATGGAGATGATGATGGTGCCGATCATGAAGTAGCTCACCGCGCCCAGGGACATGCCGATGGTGTACTGGTGATGGGCCCAGACCACCATGCCGATGATCATGATCGCGATCATGGCGCCCACCAGGGAGCTGTATCCGAACAGGGGCTTGCGGGAGAAGGTCGGCACCACGGAGGCCAGCACGCCCAGGGAGGGCAGGATCAGGATGTAGACCTCGGGATGACCGAAGAACCAGAACAGATGCTGGAACAGCACCGGGTCGCCGCCGCCGGCGGCGTTGAAGAAGCTGGTGCCGAAGTGACGGTCGAAGAGCAGCATGGTCACCCCGCCGGCCAGGACCGGAATCACCAGAATCAGCAGGAAGGCGGTCACCAGCCAGGTCCAGACGAAGATCGGCATCTGGGTCAGCTTCATGTCCGGGGCGCGCATGTTGAAGATGGTGACGATGATGTTGATGGACGCCAGCACCGAGGAGATGCCCAGCATATGGAGGGCGAAGATCAGGAAGTCCATGGACATGCCGACCTGGACCGACAGCGGCGGATAGATGGTCCAGCCGGTATTGATCTGGGTGCCGCCGCCGGGGAAGAAGGGCACGATGAAGGAGAGGATGAGCATGGTCGCCGCCGCCGGCAGGATCCAGAAGCTCAGGTTGTTGAGCCTGGGCAGGGCCATGTCCGGCGCCCCGATCATGAGCGGGATCATCCAGTTGGCGAGCCCCGCCGCCGCCGGCATGACAGCGCCGAAGATCATAATCAAGGCGTGGTTGGTCACCAGGTTGTTATAGAGATCCGGGTCCAACAACTGGAGCCCCGGCAGAAACAGCTCCAGCCGAATCGCCATGGCGCTGACGCCGCCCGCGAACAGCATGGTCAGGGCGAAGATCAGGTACATGGACCCGATATCCTTGTGGTTGGTCGAGAACAACCAACGCTTGAGACCCTTGGGCGGGCCGTGGTGCTCGTGATCGTGGTCGTGCGCGAGGTCGATAGTTGCGGTGCTCATGGCAATCTTCCCCTAATTCAAAGACTTGGTTTACTCGTGAGTCGGAAACTCGTACTTTTTGAGGGCACCTTGAAAAATTCAAGGCGCCCTGAACGAATCGATGGAGGACGGAACTTCAGCGCCGGCCCCCCTACCTGACGGTCACCGGGCAGCCTTTATATCGCGCGGCTGCACCAGATCACCCGTATTATTTTTCCAGGCATTACGCTCATAGGTAATGATGGAGGCGAGCTCGAGATCGGTCAGCGTATTCCAGGGCGTCATGGCCGTCCCGGGCTTGCCGTTCAGGACGATATCCAGATGGGCCTGGAGGGGACCCATGACGATGGCGCTACCCGTAAGCGCCGGGAAGGCGGGTGGCAAACCTTCCCCATTTATCTGATGGCAGGAGGCGCACCTGGTGTTGTAATTGCCCCGCCCCTTCTCCATCAGCTCCTCACGGGTCCAGTCCTTATCCAGGGACGCCTCGGCGGCCGCGACCAACATCGTCTGCTTCTGCTCCTCCATCCAGGATTTGAACCTCTCCTGCGAGACCACCTCCACCTCGATAGGCATGCGCGAGTGCCAGGTGCCGCAGAGCTCGGCGCACTGCCCGGAGAAGCGGCCCTCCCGGGTGAGATCGACCCAGGTCTCGGTCACATAGCCGGGAATGGCATCCTTCTTCACCGCCAGCTCCGGAACCCAGAAGGCATGGAGCACATCCGCGGAGGTATGGAGAAAACGCACCTTCTTGCCCACCGGCAGCACCAGGGGATTATCCACCGCGCGCAGGTACCCCGCGGTCTCCTCGCCGGCCTGATCCTCCGGGAGATAGCGGCTCTCGACCCGCACCGCCTTCGGTTTACCGTCGATCTCGACACTATGATCCAGGTACTCGTACTCCCACCACCACTGATGGCCGATGACCTTCACATCCATCAGGTCCACATTCTTCGGCACCTCCCAGACCTTCTCCAGGGTCTTCTGGGCGGAGTCGGCGATGGTCAGATCGATCCCCAACACCAACACGGGCACGATGACCCAGGACCACTGACCGAACCAGGTCTCATGAAAGTGCTGGTCGGCCTGGTAGCCGCGGCTCTTACGGTGGAAATACAGGGAATAACCGACGACGACGAGAATGATCACCAGGAGCACCGTGGCGATCGCCGAGGTGAGCATATGAATATCGTAGATCTCCTGCGCCACGCCGGCGGCGGGCTCGGGAAAATTCAGGGCCATCTCGGCGCGCGCGCCGCCGGCCCAACCAGCCAGGAGTGAAAATACGGATAGGGCGCCGAGGCGCTTGCTGATTGCTGCCATAGTTTCTCTCATTTATCTGGATATGCGCCTCTGGCGCAACCTGCCGCCCTCGTCCCATCGGGATCGAGAGAGACGCCCGACACAGAATCGGAACCGGCCACACGCCCCATGGCCGCCCCCGTCCGGGCCCGCGCCACCCCCGCCGAAACCTCAGCCGGAGCAATGCGCGGACGATCAAAACCCACCTGGTCACTCAAGGCGACGGCCAACTCCTCGCGTTCCGCCTCGACCAACTTCGCGCCGACCTCGACCCCCTTGCCGTGACAGCACAAGAGAAGACGACTCGGATACCAGCCCCGGGGATCGCGCCGCAGCTCGACCCGCGTCCAGTTGGCCGGCAGACCAGCCACCTCCTCCAGCCGCCGCCGACCGCGCAAGACCCGCAACACCGGACCCTCGATCTCGATCACCTCCCGCGTGTGACCGGCAAGCGCGTTCAGGTAAAAACCCACCGCCAACACCACCAGCTCGAGCCCCGCGAACGGCAACACCACCCACGCCCCCAGGGCCGCGAAATAGGCGCCGACCGCGACCAGGCAACCGCTGAAAAACAGCAGCAGGAGCTTCGTCACCCGCCAGCTGAGCGCACAATTGGGACGGACGCTGAACCGGTACCCGTCGGAACCCTGCTCTTGGAACACCGGCATTCGAGCATCCTCTTCGAGCCCATCACAATGGCCGCGAACGCTGACGCAACTCTCCCGGTCATCCGTTTTATATCCCATTCTCAAAAGGGCCGGACCGACCCCTGAGAGAAATTACGACTTTCACCACCGGATCGGAAGCGCAAATGATGATCTAAGTCAAGAGGAAATGCAACATTATCAGAACATGCCAATTTTCTAATGGAACAAGCCTCGGCCCTCCCCGCGACAAAACGAGAGGGTCGCAGAAAGCGACACCCTCACAAAACAGGGGCGGACGGGAAATCGCCGGCACGGCGAGAGCAGGCCAGTACAGCTGCGTACAAATCCCGAAAATTAGGAATCCGCCGGCTCCGACCGCGAACCCAGAGACTCCCGCACAAGGTAACCCGAGCGGCCGGGGGACAACCTGCCCCGAGGCCCCAGATACCCCCCCAACAAACCGATGCCGAGCAGCACCATGCCCACCAGAAAAAACAGAATACCGAACAGAGTAAAAACACCCCCGACCTCGTGGCCGACAACCAAACCCCAAACCGTCAGCAAGACAACCAAGACAAAAGAAACCGTCGCAACCCCGATACCCACCAGAGAAAAGAACCGCAAAGGCACCCGCGAGAAGCCGGTTATCAGATCGAGATTACGCAGGATGGACTCAGGCAGGGAATACCTGGCCCCACCCGCCGCCGGAGCCGGCTCGACCTCGATTTCGGCGGGATCGGCGGCATAGCCATAAGCCAGGGCCGGAACAAAGACAGGGACCGCATCCGAGCTCAAAACCGCATCCACCACCTCCCGATCATAGGCGCACAACGAAGAGCCCGGATCCGTCATCCGGATCCCGGTCATCCGCTCACGCAGGCGATTCACGGCCCCGGCCACCAAACCCCGCCAGCGCCATCCGCCATCCCTGTCTCGGCGGCGAAAACCGCCCACATAATCGTGCCCCCGCTCCATCGCGGCCAAGAGCCGGGGTATAGTGGCAAGGGAATGCCGCGCAGCCACGTCCAGCGTCACCACCCGGTCACCGCCGGCGACCTCGAGCCCCGCCATAACGGCCGCCTGCCGGCCCGCATTACCGCGCAACCGGAGCACCCGGGTAACCTCCGGGCGCAGCTTATACTGCTGGCGCAACAGCGTCATGGAACGATCCCGGCTGCCGCCGTCCACAAACACCACCTCATAGGCCATACCGAGACCATCGAGCACCGGGTAGAGACGGTCGAACAGCTCCGTCAACACCCCCTCCTCCCCACAGACGGGAACGACCACCGAAAGCTCGACACCAAAAGCCTCATTCTTCATCTCGTTCAAATCACCCACCTTATAAGGCTGTCTAGGGGGCGTTCTCAATTAACCGAATCCCCCGAAAATCATATGCAGCAAACCCATACATGTGTCGGTGGGTCACCGCCTTCCGTGTTCTCACACCAAGCCACGAAGAATGCTGCCGTGGTCTCGGACGGCTCTTGGC
>JAIZWN010000045.1 GCA_020443945.1 Candidatus Thiosymbion ectosymbiont of Robbea hypermnestra
CTGTGATCTATAGGATGATAGGACAGGCAAAGCCTAGCGTGGTCTCGCGCCCCATCCTACAGATTTTAGGACTACCTCGGGGATAAAGGCTCGGTAACCCGCGGGTTGAGCGATATATCGTCCAGCTCGGGACGGCAGGGGCGTCATGTTAAAGGCTGGCTATCATACCCGAGGGGTAACGGGTCTATGTTAAAGGCTGGCTATCATATGGGACGGTAGCGAATGCTATATTAAAGCAAGACTATAATATAATCGCATAACGCGGATCGATTACAACCGGCTCGTCGTTATCGACGGTTTGTTCTACGAAGATTCAGAGTTTCGAGTCATCGAATCCGCGCCAACCCGGCAGGAGATACCTACAGTGTTGAGGATAAACAAAAAACAGTATGAGGCGTTCCTGCCAAAGGACGATGCGGAATTTCTGGAATTTTCCGTCGACCATGTGATGGAGGACTGCGCCCCCAATGTCGGTCGGCTGCCGCGCAGCTCGGTCAAGGATATGACGGCAAGTGGGTTGGAGCGGGCGCGCGGCTGGGGGCTCACCGATACCCGCGCACTCTTGGCGTTCGTATCCGTCATGTGGGAAATCGGGCCCAACTTCGATGAGGAGCCTACCCTGCGGGCCTATCTGGCGTCCGCGGAGGGTTCACCAGAGGATCGTTTCAACCGCATGATCGATGCGGCGCCGGATAGCGCCTGGGAGCGCGCCGAAGAACTGCGTGACGATACCAAATGGTATCCGGACCTCGATGAAGACGAAGCGGATTTCGAGCCATGAGCGCGAACGCCCAAAAACGCTCCGCCGAGATCCTGGAGCATGAGCAGAGGCTCGACAGGCTCAATACAGCGTTGCGGGCAGAGATGACCCAAACGGCCCTCGACGTTGCCGGCACACTCGATCCGACGCCGATTTCCGATGTTGCCGGCGCCGCCTACAGCCTCTGGCGGGGGGATTTTATCGGTGCGGGTTTGTCGCTGATTTCCGTCGTGCCCTATGTCGGCGATGCAATCGGTAAGACCGCTAAAGGCGCGCGTGTCGCGGCCAGGATCGCAAAACTGAAAAGGAGAATCGAAACGAAAATCGCGACGATCAACGCCCTGAAGAAAAAAATTCGTGAATACGCCGCGGCCGCCACCCGCGCGAAAAAGAAGGCCAGAAAGGCAAGCCAGAAGGTCGATGACAAGGTCTGCAAAAAATGCCTCGCGTCCTTTGACGAGGCCGTTGATTCACCTTATGGCACAAGGGCTCCGGCAAAGGATAAGGGTTTCAAGGGTTCCCGCGGCAACAGCACATGGCAGCCGGATAATAGCACCAGCTATGGTAAAGGGCTGCGTAAATGGCAGGAAAAGCACGGCAAGAAGTTTGGTATCGAGCCGGGCGAGGGCATCCCTTATCGTGAAGGTTTCCCGGATTTCTCCAAATATGTCTACAAGACCAAAGCGGGGAATAGAGCCGGCGTTCAAATCAAAATGACTGGTAATGACAACAAAGATTTTGCGGCCGCCAATGCCGCAATGCGCAAGATCGACAAGAGTTGGAAAAAACCACCGGGTTGGACCTGGCACCATCACGAAGATGGCGTGACGATGCAGCTGATTCCCACGGTAGCCAATAGAGTGCCCCACACCGGTGGCGCCTCCCTCACGAAAAATATGCCGAATTATTAGGGGGCTATTATGATCGAGTATGACTATCAGGGGATTCCGGCATCCCGAGACGAGATCGCCGCGTTCGAGCGCAAGCTGGGCGTGAAACTCCCGCCGGCCTATGTGGCGTTCCTGACCAGTACCAACGGCGGGCAACCGACGCCCGATACCTTCCGGGTCTCCTGGGGCAATCAACCCTGGGCCGGCTTTCTCGAAACCATGTCCGTCGGTGAACTCTACGGGCTGCGCGACGACGAGGGGCTCAGCCTCGAAGAAGGGTATGAGAGTATGGCCGAGCGCATCCCCGGAGAGGCCATTCCGATCGGGAACGATCCGGGGGGATCATTGCTCCTGCTCTTCGTCAAGGGCCCATTCGTCGGTCAGGTCCATATCTGGATTCAGGATTACGAGGTGGATTTCGAACGGGGGGAAATTCCGGATATGAGCAATGTCGGATTCATTGCCGAGGACTTCGCCAAATTCCTCGCTTGCCTGAGCGAATAAGGCGTGACCGACAACCCCTTCCGTCGCGCCGAGCCTACCTTTCTGGAGCATTGGTCGGAAGGCATGACCGCCCTGGCGCCGGCGGCGGTTTCGGCGGTGCTGACGTTGCGGGAGGCGCGCGCCCTGGGGTCCGTACAGTCGGTCTGGGGCCAGTGGTTCGGGCCACCCGACCGCCAGGGGTTGGCATCACTCAGGGCAAAGCTTGCCCAACTCTTCCGGTCAAAGCCCTCGGGAGGGGCCATCCGACTGGGATCACGCAGCCCCAAGGATGCCGATCTGGCCCTGTCGCAGGGCCTGTTCGCCGACCGGACCGAATGCGCGTTTCAGCTGCTCACCGACGGCTCCAAACGCCTGGCCTGGGACTTGCGCGAGGCAATCGCCCACAATCACCGACCATCCCTTTACCTGAGAACCTGGATCCCTCACGCCGCGTGGGAAGAGATACGGCTGTTCTTTTTCAATCGCTCCTGTACCGGCGGCTCCGCGCCTGTGTATGCGAGCATTCCCGACGACTACCCCGTCCATGCGCTGGCCCGGCGCGTTTCGGAATTCGCCCGCCGCCTCGGTCGGACCCTGTCGCTGCCCCACTGCATCGCCGAGGTCCTGGCTCCACATGCCGGCGACGAGGTCTTTCTGCTCGATATCAATCCCTTCCACCCGAGCACGGATGCGGCCCTGTACGCATGGACCCTCGAGCGGTTACGCCATGGGCACTTTGGTGGCTTGCTGAAATACCGCAGTGGCAACCGAGTGAGAGCCATACCATTGGCTGATCGGGAAGCCCGGAGCTACAGCGGCGGCTGAAAAAATCGGCCCCGACGACCCGTGCAGGAGAGACAAGATGCAACCCGCGCGTCAATCCACCCTTTACGAGTCTCTTAAGGCCCTACCGGAGGGCCTGACCGGGGAGATTCTGAACGGCCGGCTCTACGCCTGGCCACGGCCTTCCGGAGCACACATCAATGCCGGCTCGGCACTCGGCGCCGAGCTGCTCGGCCCGTTTCAGAGAGGTAAGGGAGGTCCCGGCGGTTGGTGGATCCAGGATGAGCCGGAGATTCACTTCGTGCGCAATGTCGAGGTGGTCGTGCCGGATCTGGCGGGTTGGCGGCGCGAACACATGCCCTACTTGCCGGAGGATCAACGCTACGAGGTGGTTCCCGACTGGGTGTGCGAGATTCTGTCGCCATCTACGGCGGGCGACGATCGTAAGGTCAAGATGCCGCTGTACGCCCACTATGGGGTACCTTATGTATGGTTGATCGACCCGATCGAACGGGCCCTGGAGGCGTATCGGCTCAACCTCGGCGCTTGGGTCGGGATCGGTGGTTTTACCGATACCGATCGGATCTCCATACCGCCATTCGAGGCCGTGAGTCTCGATTTGGGGACCTTTTGGCCACCTCGACGACCGGCTCTCGTGTAAATCGACAGCGGTCGGGAGCTTCTTCATTCTCCGCGCCAAGTCCAATACCCAGTACCGGCGTCGTTCTCAATGGCGCTTTCCCACCATCGGAATGGGCCGCGTTTTCCGAGGCGGGATGCGCTGGGCCTTCCCGCCTTACGCGGGTTTTGGCGTATGGAAGAAAATGCCTTCTTCGTGCATACTCGGTAAAATGAGTACATGGTAAGGAACGATTCCCGGCCTACCGAGGACGAATCATGACCACCCTGACAATCGATTTACCGGACATCCTGGCCAAGGAGGCCACGAACGCCGGATTGCTCGCCCCGGATGCCATCGAGGCCATGCTGGGTGAGAACCTGCGTCGTCGCGCCGCCGCCGATCTGTTCGCGGCGGCCGATCAGCTGACGGCGGCCCGCTTTCCACCTATGAGTATGGAGGAGATCCAGGCCGAGGTAGCCGCGGTGCGCACGCAGGGAAAGCAACGTGCGTTTGGTGCTTGATACCAACGTTTTGGTATCGGGCCTGATCTGGGGCGGCGTCCCACGCCGATTGCTCGAGCTGGGCCGGGACGGTCAGGCGATGCTGTTTACCAGCCAACCGCTGCTCGATGAGCTGAGCGGGGTGCTGGAGCGCGATAAATTCGCCGCCCCGCTGGCGTCCCAACGGATTACCCCCGCCTTTCTGGTACAGCGCTACGGCATACTGGCCGAGCTGGTCGAGCCGGAGCCCATCGCCCGCACGGTGCCCCATGATGCCGACGATGATGTGGTGATTGCGACCGCGCTTGCCGCCCAGGCCGATATTATCGCCACGGGCGATAAGGAACTGCTGGGACTGCATCCCTGGCGGGGGATACGGATTCTCGATGCCGCCGCCACACTAGGGAGCGTTCTCAATTAAGCCAAATCCCCTCGCAGATCAGGTACAGCAAACCCATACACTTATCGGTAGACCGCGCCGACTCGGTATTTTCACACCAAGCCACCAAGCCACGAAGAATTCTTCCGTGGTCTCGGACGGCTCTTGGCGTTGCCGGCGCCACCGCACCGTCATTCCGGG
>JAIZWN010000046.1 GCA_020443945.1 Candidatus Thiosymbion ectosymbiont of Robbea hypermnestra
CTGTGATCTATAGGATGATAGGACAGGCAAAGCCTAGCGTGGTCTCGCGCCCCATCCTACAGATTTTAGGACTACCTGTTTTTCATCCCTTGCCATATCGGCGCCCGAACCCGAAAAAGAAAAAAAGAAAACCAAGGCTGGTCTTTACCTGACCGCTCTGGAGGCCTCGGAATTCGTGAAGAAAAATGAGGCAGAATCCTTTCTGTTCATTGATACAAGGACGCTTGCCGAAGTGAACTTCGTAGGGATTGCGGATGTCCGCGGTCTGGTGAATATTCCTTATGTGACCTTTCCGGATTCGCTGGATCGGGAATACAATGCAAAGAAAAAAGTCGTCAAACTGGTTGTGAACAGCGAGTTTGCCGAGACCGTGACGGCGGCTTTGAAGAAAAAGAATCTTTCGAAATCCGCCCCTGTCTTGTTAATGTGCCGTTCTGGAAATCGCTCCGCGAAGGCGGCAAATCTCCTCCATGATTCCGGGTTTAAGAAGGTATACAACATTGTCGACGGCTTTGAAGGAGACAAAGACAAAAAGACGGGTCACAGAACTGTCAACGGATGGAAAAACTCCGGCCTACCCTGGAAGTACGGATTTCAAAGAGATCAAATCCTCACAGGTTTCTCTGAATAGTTCCCCTGGCGGCCGGTGGTTGACGGTTTCCCTGCAAATCCCATCTTCGACTCGTTCCCACGCTGGATTCCAGGACCGTAGGGCGGAATAGCGTAGCGTATCCCGCCATCTCGGGATCTACGCGGGCTTCCTGAGCGGGACTCAGTGTGGTATGAAGCCGATAGGGGCGGTGAAGGGCATCCGCCGTACTCGCGCGTCGGCACCATTTCGCTACCGTACGATGGTTAAAGAAATGGCCAACCGGCTGACGTGGCTTAGCTAGGTATCCGTTTTCGCTTGACCACGTCAAATTTTCCATCAATAATGAAGGCAACTCGCATTGATATGCACGCGGATTACCGAGATACAGAATGAAATTTTTAAGCTACACAGTTCTGATGTTGCTAATGTATTCTAAGGTTGGCCGCAGTTTTATTAAAGCTATTTTAAAAAAAACTAACGGCCTCATTGAAGTAAAAGCCGCGGCCTCATTGAAGTAGATGTGGCGCTATTACTGATGCGCCGCACCTTGGCGCAATCGACCAACAGCACCAGCGCATGCCCGGTTACGTGCAACGTGCGCCGCTCACCACCAACCGTTCCAGTCCGATACAGATCACCGCATGGGTGTGGAGTCTGTCTGAGTTTTTCGCCATAGACCCCTTCCAGGGTTTCCCGATAGCGGGCTAACTGCGCCTCGGTAATCGTCAGCTGCTCGGCCACGGGCGGAAGCTCCCGCAATTCCTCCCGGCGCATACCCAGCGCCGCCTCGCCGTCGCTTCCCAATGCCTTCCAGGGGAGCTGTTTGAATTCCAGCAGGTGGTCGAGGAGCTTGTATTTGCGCATGTCCGGGCGGAGGATGAGGCTCAGATCGCCGTAGCCCCGGTCGATGGCGGTTTCCGAGTCCATGCTGTAGTCGGGTAGGATGGGCAAAGCGAGCGCCCGGCAGGTTGGTCGAGTGCTCCAGTCGGACCACGGCAGTTCCCAAACCCCGGCGGCCTGTCGGACACCCAACGCGCCGCGTGCCCATCAATCCGGCTGGGTGCTCATTGCAACCTTCTAAAAGGACAGGATTCACAGGATTTTCAGGATTAACAGGATACTTTAGTAGCTCCCATAGGATGGGCAGTGAGCGAAGCGAACCGCATCGTCATCGGTAATACGAAAATCGCGTAACCGCGGATCGGCGCCGCTATTCGCCGCAATGTTCATGCCAGGTCTCCAGTATCTTTGAATGATGTTTTTGTATGGCTCTTTTTATAGCATTCAGCTCCGTTGCGGAGAAGCCGGTGTTCTTATTCAAATGCTCCAAAGCTGGCACGCTCAAACACCCCGTCGCTTCGGAGGGGACCTTCAGCCGTTTTCGACCTCGGTTTTCGAGGGCCGGTGCAGGATGGATCGATTAGAATGATGGTTTTTCCAGCGACTCCCACAGGCGGTTATCCCATGCTTTCGCTCATCGACTATGGCGCCGGTAACGTGCGCAGTCTGCGCAACGCAATCCACGCACTGGGTTATGCCCTGACGGATATCGCGCGGCCGGAGGATATTCTGCGGGCCGAGCGCCTGATTTTTCCCGGCGTGGGCAGTTTCGGGACCGCCATGCAACGCCTGCATGATCTGGGGTATCTGGAGCCGCTCCGGGAGTATCTGGCGGCCGGCCGGCCCTTCCTCGGCATCTGTATCGGGCTGCAATGCCTGTTCGAGGGCAGCGAGGAGTCGCCCGGCGTTGCCGGGCTGGGGCTGATTCCCGGCCAGGTCGGCCGTTTCGACGCGGGGGATCTCGCGGTGCCCCATATGGGTTGGAACGGGGTCCGCCCGCGGCGGGACTCCCCCCTGTTCAACGGCTACCGCGGCGAGAAGCTCTACTTTGTCCATTCCTACCGCGCCCTGCCGGAGCCCGCCAACGCGGCCTGGTCGCTGGCCGGCACGGACTACGGCGGGGAATTCCTCAGCGCGGTGCAGCAGGACAAGGTCGCCGCGGTGCAGTTCCACCCGGAGAAGAGCGGGGAGGCCGGGCTGCGGTTTCTGGACCAGTTTCTGGCGGATGCGCCCCTCGCCGCCGGCGCGCGCTACCAGGGTCCCCGGAGCACCCGGCTGGCCAAGCGGATCATCGCCTGCCTGGATGTGCGGGCCAACGATGCCGGCGATCTGGTGGTGACCAAGGGCGACCAGTACGATGTGCGCGAGCAGGGGCGGGTGCGCAATCTCGGCAAACCGGTGGACCTGGCCCGGCGCTATTACGAGG
Source organism: Candidatus Thiosymbion ectosymbiont of Robbea hypermnestra (assembly GCA_020443945.1). Classification (GTDB taxonomy): domain Bacteria; phylum Pseudomonadota; class Gammaproteobacteria; order Chromatiales; family Chromatiaceae; genus Thiosymbion; species Thiosymbion ectosymbiont_B. The sequence goes on from JAIZWN010000046.1 coordinate 2,859, forward strand.
AAGGCGCCGACGAGATTACCTTCCTCAATATCACCGCCTTCCGCGATTTTCCCCTGCGGGATCAGCCCATGCTGGAGGTCCTGGAGCGTACCTCCGAGAAGGTTTTCGTGCCCCTGACCATCGGTGGGGGCATCCGCGCCTTCACCGACGCGGACGGCCATGAATACTCGGCGCTGGATGTGGCCGCGGCCTACTTTCGCTCCGGCGCCGATAAGGTCTCCATCGGCAGCGATGCGGTGGCGATCGTGGAACGCTTCCTGCGGGACGGGCGCCCGACCGGCGCCAGCGCCATCGAGCGGATTGCCCAGGTCTACGGCAATCAGGCGGTGGTCATCTCCATCGACCCGCGCCGGGTCTATGTCGCCGCGCCGGACGCCACCCGCCACCACACGGTGCGGACCCAGATTCCGGGACCTCAAGGCGAGCAATTCTGCTGGTTTCAGTGCACCGTCAAGGGCGGGCGCGAGGGTCGGGACCTGGATGCCGTCACACTGGCCCAGGTATGCGAGCGGCTGGGCGCCGGCGAAATCCTGCTCAACTCCATCGACCAGGACGGCACCGGCGCCGGCTTCGATCTGGAACTGATCGAGGCGGTCAGCCGGGCCGTGACCATCCCCGTCATCGCCTCCAGCGGCGCGGGCCGGGTTGCGCACTTCTCCGAGGTCTTCGCGGCCACGGATGTGGAAGCGGCCCTGGCCGCCGGCATCTTCCACCGCCGGGAGGTCCCCATCGCCGCCGTCAAGGCGCATCTCGAATCCGGCGGCATCGAAATCCGCAATTAGTGCCGAGCCAAGTTCCAATCGGACAGGATTCACAGGATTTTCAGGATGAACAGGATTTGTTTACGGTGGGTAATCTACTGACCAAGAACCGCGAACATCCGTGAGTTCAAAGCGCTTGAAACGGTTCCGCGGG